>JAHECE010000199.1 GCA_024641895.1 Actinomycetales bacterium | reverse complement strand
GTCCGGCGTCGAGGCGCTGACCGCACCGGTGCACACGCGGGCGGTCGTCGACGCGCCGGACCTGGACCTCACGGCCGCCTCGGCCCTGCTGCCCCTGCCCGCCCCGGAGCTGCCGTGGACCAAGCGGATCCCCACTCCCCTGCGCTTCCCCGGCATGCCCAACGACCGCTTCTGGGAGTTCGAGGACGCGCAGCTCGCCCTGCACCGGATCGACGCCGCCACCCACGACCTGGCCCGGCTGGCCCTCGTCGAGTTCAGCAGCACCTACGGCAACGACTGGTTCACCTTCCCCGTGCCGTTGACCTACGGCACGGTGGCCACCCTCACCGAGCTGGTGGTCCGCGACGTCTTCGGCACCACCGAGCTGGTCCGGCAGGCGGCGGACCCGGCCTGGTCGATGTTCCAGCCCACCAGGCCCGACGGCGTCCCGCAGCGGCTGGTGGTGGCGCCGGTGTCGGTCGGGACCCTGAGCGGCCCGGTGGTGGAGGAGGTCGCGTTCGTCCGCGACGAGAACGCCAACCTGGTCTGGGGGCTGGAGAAGATCGTCACCGATGCGGACGGCCGGATCCGGGACCTCGTCGCCGAGTACTCCGCCGCCCGCCGGCCCGCGTCCGCCCTGCCCACTGACGCCGAGCTGCTCTACCAGCTCATGACCGACGTGCCCGAGCACTGGGTCCCGTTCGTCCCCGTGCACATCGGCGGTGACGACCGGGCGGTGGGGCTCGTGGAGGCGGTGCTCCCGCGCCCCGACTCCTTCGGCGAGCTGGTCGTCACCGCACCGCGCTCGAGCGTCCTCCAGGAGCTGCGCGGGAAGGTCCTGCACGAGGAGGAGGTGCCGCCGGAGGGCGTCACGGTGCGTCGCCGCTGGTACCTGGCCCGCTCCGCCGACGGCGCCCGGCACGTGTGGGCGGCCCGCGACGTGACCACCGGGCGGGGCGAGGGCGAGTCCGGGCTGGCCTTCGACATCACGATCGACGTGCGCGGAGGCCCGGGCGGCGGTCATGCCTGAGATCACGTATCTGATGGCCACCGACCCGGCCGGCGCCACCAACGGCTACTTCGCCAACGCCAAGGGCTACTTCCTGGGCCGCCGGTCGACGGTGGTCGACGCTCCGGCGGGCGGCCAGACGCTGGAAGGTGTGTTCGACGACCTGCGAGCACGCGCCGCCGCCGGCGCGGCCGGGACGTTCGACCAGATCAACCTCGTCAGTCACGCCACCGGCTTCTCGTCCCTGATGTTCGGGCTGACGAAGTCCGAGCGGGGCGGCATCCTCACGGCGGCACGGCTGACGAACGCGCTGGCCACCGCCTCGAGCAGCGCACCGATCCTCAAGAAGCTCGGCCCACCGGCGGTCACCGACAAGACGCACGTGCGGCTGTACGGCTGCGACGTCGGCAAGGACCGCCCCTTCCTGCGCGACGTCGGGCTGATGTTCGGCATGCCGGCCGACGTCACGGCGCCGCTGCGGGTCGCGGTCTTCCGGCACGACGGAGCCACCTTCGCCCACCGGCTCGCCCGCACGTGGGCGGTGCCCTGGCCGTCGGACGTCGAGAGGACGCCGCCGCAGGGCTGGGCACCGGTCCGGCAGGCGTTCGTGGCGAAGGCCGAGTCGAAGTTCGGCTCGGCCGCGGCCGAGCGCAGCCCCGGAGACCTCTTCGCCGCCGATGCCGTGAAGGCCACGCTGACCGCGGCAGCGGCCGCGGCGACCGCCACCACGGCGAGCACCTTCTTCTTCCACGAGTACGTCGAGGTGCTCATCCCGACGACCGAGGCCGACCCGCAGGCCTTCGTGAACACCGTCCGCCCGGCCACCAGCGGTGTCGTCACAGCCTCGGAGGTGAGCGACCTGACCGTGGCCTCGCGCGTCGGGCCTGCGGACTTCACCGACAGGTCGAACCCGCGCTCCTGGGTGGCGCACGTCGCCGTGCTCGCCCAGGTGATCGAGGCGGAGGTGTCCGTCCGGAACGACCACCTCACCGTGGCCATCGCTCCGGCGTCGGCACCGACGCCCGGCCCGGCACCCGTCGGTGACGGCGGGGCGCCCCCACCGCCCGTGCCCCCTCCCGCGCACAGCCTCTGGCAGCAGGCCACCGACGAGTTCTTGGCCGCCGGGGGCGCCCAGGGGGATCTCGACGCCCTGATCGCCGGCCTGGACGCCCCGCCGCCGGACCACGACCTCGCCGAGCCGGACCTGCCGGCGCTGGACGACGGCGGGGAACCCGCCGACCTGCTGGCCCCGGAGGCGGTGGCATGAAGGTCCTGGTGCTCGCGGCGCAGTCGTGGGACGGCGCGGCCGTGCCCTGCCGCTTCGGCGTCGAGGCCGACGGCGCCCCTCTCGACCCCGTCACGGTCCCCGTCGATGCCGTTCGCCTGCCCGAGGACGCGGGCTCGGTGCGCATCGTCGCCACCCCGACGTCGCCGTGGTTCTGGGAGGACGAGTTCCACCTCCTCCTCACCGGCGAGGACGTCGCGCCGGAGGTGAACGACCTCGCGAAGGTCACGGTCTCGTCGGCCACGGCTGCCGGCGTGGTCGTGACCCGCGTGACGCTGACCGTCTCGCGGTTGAGGGACGCCGGCGCGAGGGCCACCGAGGAGCTCTCGAAGCCGCCTCAGCGGCGCCTGGGCAAGCCCGCCACGCTCCACGGCCTCACGGACCACGGGGACTTCCCGCCTCCGGACTGGTCGCTGCCGGACCGCCCGGGGACCACGTTCGTCGACGCGGCGAACCCCGTGGACGGCGCTCGCATCGGCACCGTGGTCCTCGACGCGGTGGGCGGCGACGTCGAGTGCGTCGTGCTCGAGGTGGCCGGCGTCGCGGTTCCGAAGCTGCTGGCGGTGAGCTGGCCGATCGGGCTGCTCCGGGACGAGGGGTCCGCTCCGACCCCGTTCCTCGTCTACTACCACCCGGGCGCGGGCCAGAACGTCGAGGCCGGCTACTACGTCAACCCGGAGCTCGCGCCGTACCCGTGGAACTTCGACCACTGCTACTTCGGGCTGTACGCCTACCAGTGGTACTCGGGCGACCCGCTCACCGAGTCCCCGTACGCCAAGGGCATCCCGTTCCAGATCGCCGCCGCGGGCAAGGACGTGGTCAGCGTGCTGCCGTGCAACGCCGCGGGCGGCAACGAGTTCGGGGCCTTCACGGACGCCGCCGCGATCGAGACGCTGCTGCTCGACCTGCAGGCCCTGATGTTCCGGCGCCGCGGGGTGGCCGCCGGCCCGCAGACGCTCGGGCGCGCGGCGGTCGGCGCGTTCAGCTCGGGCAACAACGTCATGGCGGCCCTCCTGCAGTCGCCCACGAACCGCGCGCACCGGTTCTGCCGGGAGACCTTGAAGGAGGTCTACTGCTTCGACCCGCCCGGCTACGTCACCGGTCCGCTCACCGCGGCCGCCCTGGCGTGGTCCGGCGCACCCGAGACCGGCCGGCGGGTGGTCCTCTACAGCCAGAACGCGCACGCCGCCCACACCAAGCTGCTGGGGCACGCGGCGCCGGCGGCCCCGTTCGTCGAGAGCACGCCCGACGGCGCGCGCACCGCCGCGGTGCTGCCGGCCGCCTCCTGGCGGGCGACCGTCGAGGCCGCCACGGGCAGGCCCCAACCGACGTGGGGCTTCCAGAGCACCCACCAGGCGATCTCGGCGACGATGCTGACCCACGCGCTGGCCACGAGCGGGTTCTGAGCGACTCGCCCGACTCGCCGAAGCAGAGGGAACAACCTCCGTACCGATCGTGTTCTTCCGACCAGACAGCAGGTCATCGTCGTCCCGCCGTGAGTGCTGGCGACGCCCTACGCCGAAAGCAGCCCCCCATCATCCCCATCGTGTTCGTCCACGGCACGCGGACCTCATCCGCCATCTGGAACGCACAGGTCGCCGCACTGGGCCTCGCCGGCCACGCCACCAACGCCGTCGACCTTCCGGGGCACGGCTCACGAAGCGGCGAGCGCTTCACCATGTCCGGCGCCCTCGCCGCGATCGACGCCGCGGTGGCGGCCCACGACAGCCCGCCGCTGCTCGTCGGGCTCTCCCTCGGCGGCTACGCAAGCCTCGCCTACGCCGCCGAGAACCAGCACGCGCTCGCCGGAGTCGTGCTCTCCGGGTGCTCGACCGAGATCGCGGGCAAGCCGCTGGACCTGTACCGCCGCTTCACCGGCCGGCTCGCCGCGATCTTCCGGCCCAGCGGGACCTGGCACGTGGTCGAGGACATGCTGGACGCTCTGCACGGCTACTCCTCCCTGGCAGACCTGCGCCGCCTGCTGGTCCCGGTGTGGTTCGTCAACGGGCGCCGCGACCCGCTGCGATGGGGCGAGCGACGCTTCCTGGCCAGCCACCCCGGCGCCCGCCTGCACGTCGTGCCCGGTGCCGGTCACGACGTCAACACCCACTCCCCGACTGCGTACAACCAGATCCTGCTGCGGGTCGTGGCCGAGCTGCGCCGCGTGGCCGAGCTGCGCCGCGAGCCCGTACTCGCCGCCTGACCTCACGGCCCGGCTTCCGGGGCGGGCCCGAGCCGTAGCCGGCGGTGGGGCCGGGCCG
>JAHECE010000198.1 GCA_024641895.1 Actinomycetales bacterium | reverse complement strand
CGAGGCCCGCAGGTGGGAACCCAAACGGCTGCGACTGCGCCTGTTCACCATCCCCGCCACGATCGCCCGCACCGGCCGCCAGGCCATGCTGCACCTGGCCGCCACCGCACCCTGGGCCGCCACCGCGATGAGCGCGATCACCAGGCTGCGGGCCCTCGCCGAACCCGGCTGACCCAACGTCCCCGACCCGACGACCCCAGCACGACCCCCGGCACGTGGAACCGGCGCCCATCCGAGACGACCTCGGACGCACTGTCACACCCTCAGACGAGAATCAGCCTCAAGCGACGGCAACGACCGCCACCTCGCCCCTCACCGGCAGGCCATGCAAGATCCGGGCTAGCAGCTCGGCGGCGCGGGCGGCAGGGACACGGGCAGCGATTGGTGGATTCCTCGCGCCCTAACCTGGCCGCGGAGAACGTGGGCATCCCGGCTCGCAAGGAGAACGGGCACGACGCTTGATCATCCCGCGGCCTACGACGGCGCCAAGGCTGGCAACCGACCCCACGAGAGCCCGACGGGCGTCGCCAATAGACCCGCGTGTTCGCGGGCTGACCGTGGTGTACCGCGGAGCCACGAAAGGGGCGGCGATGGTGCTCTCGTCGGCGCGCCGCAACCGCCCCGATGGCTCGGGAGCCAGGGCGGCACATAGGGCAATCTGCGAAGCGCCGTCCGTGTAGATTCGCAGGCGGAGCGTCCCGATGTCGCGACGGGACGGATGCGGGACGATAGGCCGGACCAGTTGGGAGGGGCCGGCGACCCGATGGCAGGCGAACGCGTGGTGATGCTGCTCGCTTCTACGACGGCGGTGCTAGGCGTCGCGGTCGTCCCCGACGTCATGCTCTGGCTGGGTGTTCTTGCGACGATCCTTGCTCTCGTCAGCCTCCGGAACTGGTCCGGGATGCTGTACCTCGATCCTCGCACAAGCCGTGGGCGGTGGTCGGTGAGGTGGCGGCTCTACCTCTTCTTCGTCGGCGTCGTCGCGCTGACCGCGAGCCAGCGGGTGCCGGCCCCCACGCCCATGCTCTTGCTTGCCATTTCAGTGTTCGTTCTCGAGCCCCTGCTCACTGCGAGGGTTTGGCGACGAATCGCCGTGCGCCCGGCCCAGTCGAGCGGGCAGAGCCTGGCCAAGCACGGCAAAGAGCCCGTCCCTCGCAACTCCGTCACGCTACTCATCCTGGCTCTCGTTAGTCCGTCAGCGCTGGTCTTCGTCTTCTTCATCGCCACACGGACGACCGCGTGATCGCTGGCGTGCAAGTTCCTGCCGGCCGGCCGCGCGTCTGCCGATAAGCCTCGATCCGTAAGTTGTTGGGTGTGGCCCGGGAGGGCTGGGTGTGGCTGAGCCTTGATCGCCCTGGATGGCTCCGATGGATTGGCCGCCCAGCTCCTCCTGGGATGCCTTGACTGCTGATTGAGATGCGCGTCCTGGTCGCTGTTTACGGATCTGTCGGCGGGGTGTTCCTTCGGGGCCATGACATCTGCTCATGCGTTCGAAGGAGGAGTTGATGAAGCAACGTGTCCCGCTCGGGTGGGCGGGCATCGATGTCGGTAAGGGCCACCACTGGATCTGCCTGATCGACGGGGCGGGCACGACCACCTGGTCGGCGAAGGTCGACAACGACGAGGCGGCCATCCTCGACGGGATCGGCCACGTGCTCGCCCGCGCCGATGAGGTGCGCTGGGGCGTCGACGTCACTGGCACCATGTCGGGCCTGCTGCTGGCGTTGTTGGCGGCGCACGGCCAGCGGGTCAGCTACGTGCCCGGGCGCACCGTCAACCAGATGGCCAACGCCTACCGTGGTGAGGCCAAGACCGACGCCCGCGACGCCTACGTCATCGCCGAGACGCTGCGGCACCGCGGCGATCTGCAGGAGGTCGAGGTCGCCGCCTCGCTGGTGACCGAGCTGCGGCTGCTGGTGACCCATCGCACCGACCTGGTCGGCGACCGTGTCCGCATGGTCAACCGGCTCCGCGACGTGCTCAGCGGCTACTTCCCTGCACTGGAGCGCTCCTTCGACTACGCCCACAGTCGCGGCGCGCTGGTCCTCCTGACCGGCTATCAGACTCCGCAGGCACTGCGGCGGACCGGTGAGACGCGGCTGCGGGCTTGGCTGACGAAGCGGAAGGTCCGCAGCTCCGACCAGATCGCAGCCACCGCGTTGGTCGCGGCCAAGGCTCAGCAGACCGTCGTGCCCGGACAGGATGTGGCGGCCAGCATCGTCGCCGATCTCGCTGCGCAGCTCCTCGCGATCGGGTCGCGGATCTCCGACCTCGACGCCCGGATCACCACGACCTTCCGGGCACACCCGCAGGCCGAGATCATCGAGTCGCTGCCCGGCATGGGTCCGATCCTGGGCGCCGAGCTGATTGCCGCCGCGGGCGACCTGGCCGGCTATGCGAACGCCGGTCGGCTCGCCTCTGCGGCTGGTCTCGTGCCCGTCCCGCGCGACTCCGGACGTCGCACCGGCAACCTGCACCGGCCGATGCGCTACTCACGCAAGCTGCGCAGGGTGTTCTACCTCTCCGCGTCCGCAGCGATGATGCGTGAGGGACCCAACCGCGACTACTACCTCAAGAAGCGCGGACAGGGCCACAAACACGTCCAAGCGCTCATCGCCCTCGCCCGGCGCCGCGTCGACGTCCTCTGGGCTCTCCTGCGCGACAACCGCCCGTTCGAGCTCGCCCCACCATCACAAGACTTCATGGCTCGAACGGCTTGACAAACTCATTGAGAATCCACCGGTCTGCATCTCGGCGGGTGTCGGTGAGCGTTTCGAGCGGTCGTGATCGCAGCATGCTGGTGAAGGGTGCGTGGAATCGGCCAGCCGGTGCTGGTTCTTCCACTTCGGGTCTCCGGTCGTGGCCTTCGTGGCCGGTGGTCAGGTCGTGGTCGGTGCTGGAGGTCTGGTCGCGGTGTCCCAGAGGTTGCTCCAGGCCGCTGACCAGGGCCATCGCGCTGGTAGGTGCAGGACCAGACGTCGGCCGGTGTGGGCCAGGCGGGCCGGGACCGCGACGATCGCCGAGCGGATGGTCGCGGCGCGGGCTCGGGGCATCGCGGCGGCGTGGGCCGCGGCGCGGGCGAGGTTGAACGCCAGCACGGTGCAGGCCAGCCACGCGCCGTTCGCGGTGAACGTCCCCGAGGGCAGGTGTGCCAGAGGACCGTCCTTGAGCTCGGCGATGACCTGCTCGATGATCGCGTGCCCGCGGTGGTAGGCGTCGGCCTGCACGGCGTCCACGCCGGTGTTGGTGAGGAACGCGTGGTGGCGCCAGGTCGTGAACAGCTCGCCCTGCCCGGCCACGGCCGCGGGTGCCGCCCCGAGGCGCTTGACGCGGCGCACGACCAGCCGGCAGCGGACCTGCTCGTCCTTACGGCGGGAGGTGAACGCGACGAACTCCACCTCGGCGACTTGCGCGTCGGAGATCAGCTCACCGGTGTCCTCGTCGCGGATCGCACGGGGGTAGGTGATCGCAGTCCAGTCCTGCTCGGGGATCTTGCTGATCGCGGCGGTGACGGTCTTCCACATCGGGACGGTGAACGAGAACCACGCGCCTGCCTTGGTTGCCGCGGCCACGTTCTTCCAGGTCGCGAACGCGGAGTCGCCACGGACCCAGACCTGACGTGCGTGCAGGCCCTTGCAGGTGGACAGTGCGCGGTTCAGGTGCCAGTGCGCGCCCTTGCCCGAGCGGGTCGCCCCGCGCCGCAGCGAGCACTCCGCGATCACGGGTGCGGAGGTGGGGGTGCTGATCGTGGCGATCAACGCGTTCAGGCCCCGCACCCCGGAGTACCCGAACCCGGCGCCCTGCTTGGCATACCCGTGGACCTCACGAATCGTGTCGTCCAGGTCGACGAACGCCAGGTCCCCAGCACCGACCAGGCCCGGGACCCGGGCACCGAGCCCTCTCAGCAGGTCACGGTTGACCGCATGCAACTGCAGGACGTGTCCGTGGGTGAACGTGCGCAGGAACGTCCCGATCGTCGAGGGCGCCCGCACCCCCGCCAGCAGGTCGCTGGTGCCGCCCGAGCGCAGGACATCCAGGTCATCGATGCTGTCCGCACCCGCGAGCATCCCGGCCACCACCGTGCGGACCTTGGCGACCGGGTTCGCCGAGGGCACCGTGACCCGCTGCGCGACCAGCTCGCTGAACCCCGCGGCCTCACCCAGCGCGAGCACGGGCACCAGGCCCGCATGCGACACGAGGTTCTCCTCGTCGAACACCGGGACCAACCCGTGCCATGCTTTCACTTCCGAGGTGCCCTTCGTCGTGGCCCAGATACTTCCTTCGCAAGTCGTATCTTCCCACGTCAGAGGGCATTTCGGCTGTCCGGGCAGCCCGCGCGCCGCTACCAGATCGGTGGATCAGGGCTGAGAGCAGCATGACGAGGCCGCCGAGCACGGCGAACCAGACAACCCACCGCAGGGCGTGGGAAAGGTTGTTGGCCCCAACGACCCAACTTTCTGCGCCGAGTTGCACTCTCCAGTCCAGGCCCCCGGCTCGGGTCAGGGCCCGCTGGATCAGATCGCGGTCCACGCGTGCGCCTGCGTCGT
>JAHECE010000197.1 GCA_024641895.1 Actinomycetales bacterium | reverse complement strand
GGTCGCCGCCAGTGCATGCCGTTCACGCCGGCGACGGCGAGTGTGGAGGCCAGGGCGACGGCGTGCAGTCCGCCTGGCAGCGGGGCTGCCGCGAGGATGCGGTCGCTGTTCGCAAAATAGGCAGCGACGTCCGAGGGGAGTCGGGGACGGCGGAGGAGGCCCATGGCGCGACGGTAGACCCGTCGTGGGTGTGCGACGGTTTCCGACCGGGCGGGATTCGGTCGCGCAAGCTTGGCCCCGGAGGTTTCGCCCCGGCCCGGCCTGCGCCGTAGGGTGAGGGTCACCTAAGGGCACGGTCCGCTGTGCGCCGGGGAGAACGGTGGTCCCCGAGAGGGGTCTGCAGGTTCAGGCATCCGAGCCGCACCACCGACCCGGCGAGCCCAGCCCGGCGACGAGAGCGAGGAACGAACCAGCCACGATGATCGAGTTTCGCTCAGTGACGAAGCAGTTCCCCGACGGGACCGTCGCGGTCGAGAACTTCAGTTTCGCCATGCCTGCCCACAAGGCAACGGTCCTCGTCGGGTCCTCCGGCTGCGGCAAGACCACGATCTTGCGCATGATCAACCGGATGGTCGAGCCGACGTCGGGGCAGATCCTGATCGACGGCGTCGACGTCGCGACCAGGAACAAGGTCGAGCTGCGCCGAAGCATCGGGTACGTGCTTCAGGCGGCGGGCCTCCTGCCGCACCGCCGCGTCATCGACAACATCGCGACCGTGCCGCTGCTCAAGGGCGTGCCGAAAGCGCAGGCCCGCGAGGCTGCCCTCGACCTGCTCGACAAGGTCGGGCTCGATCGGTCGCTGGCGCGCAGGTACCCCGCTCAGCTGTCCGGTGGTCAGCAGCAACGCGTGGGGGTGGCGCGTGCGCTGGCAAGCGACCCGAACATCCTGCTCATGGACGAGCCTTTCGGCGCGGTCGACCCCATCGTGCGGGCGGACCTCCAGATCGAGCTCAACAGGCTGCAAAGAGAGCTCGGCAAGACGATCGTCTTCGTCACCCACGACATCGACGAGGCGTTCACGCTGGCGGACCAGGTCGTCATCTTCCGCAGGGGAGGCGTCATTGCCCAGGCCGGGACACCGGCCGAGATTCTCGCCAACCCAGCCGACCAGTTCGTCGAGACGTTCATCGGAGCAGACAAGGGTCGACGAACGCTTCACCTGCAGTCGCGGCCGGGGGACCGGGCGATCCTCGTCGTCGACGGCGACGGTCGGCCGGCGGGCGTCTTGGCTGACCAGGCGGGCTCCCAGGCGAGGAATGATTCAGCGTCGTGAGCTGGACGCTCTCGAACCTCGACCTCGTACTCGAGCTGTCGCTCGCCCACATCCGCCTGGCCGTCTTGCCGATCTTCCTCAGCTTCGTCCTCGCGATCCCGCTCGGCTGGTTGGCCAACCGCAACCCGACCGCCCGGGCGATCGTGATCTCGACGGGCAGCCTGCTCTACACGATCCCGTCGCTCCCGCTCTTCGTGATCCTGCCGCTCGTGCTCGGCACGCGCGTGCTTGACGAGGTCAACCTGATCGTCGCGCTCACGATCTACGGCGTGGCGGTCATGATGCGATCCGCCTCGGACGGGCTCGCCTCGGTTGACCGTGCAACCGTCGACGCCGCCAGCGCGATGGGTTTCTCCACCTTCGTCCGCTTCTGGAAGGTTGAGCTCCCGCTCGCCGGGCCGGTGCTGCTGGCCGGCATCCGGGTGGTGTCGGTCAGCACGATTGCGCTCGTCTCGGTGGGTGTGATCATCGGCTCGCGCAACCTCGGGTACCTGTTCCAGAACGGCAAGCAGCGCGGCATCCTCGAGGAGGTCGGCGTCGGGATCGTCGCCAGCGTGGTGATCGCACTCATCTTCGACCTGTTGATCGTCATGGCCGGTCGGGCGCTGCTCCCGTGGAATCGTGCGCAGCGCGTCGGGGTTGTCAAGGTGCCGGCGATCTCACGAGCTGAAGGGGGCAGGTAGTGGACTTCCTCGTCTCAGCTCTCGAGTACATCGTCGACCCCGCCAGCTGGGCAGCGGGGGCGACGAGCCCCCTGCCGCTCGGTGACCGGCTGCGCGAGCACCTGCTCTACACGGCGATTGCAGTGCCGGTGGCCGCGCTGATCGCCTTGCCGCTCGGCTTCTACATCGGGCACACCGGCCGGGGCCGCGAGTTCGTCATCGCGTTCACCGGTGCCATGAGAGCGTTGCCGGCTCTCGGCATCCTGTTCTTCATCACGATGGTGGCCGGCTACCGGCTGTCGTTCCTCGTGGCGGCCACGGTGGGCTCGCTCATCGCGTTGACGATCCTCGCCGTCCCGTCGATCCTCGCAGGGGCCTATGCCGGCCTTGAGTCGGTGGACCGCCAGACCATCGACGCGGCCCGTGCCAACGGGATGACGGAGTGGCAGATCCTCGTCGGGGTGGAGATCCCGCTCGCCCTCCCGCTCATCGTGGGGGGAGTCCGTTCCGCGGTGCTCCAGGTCATCGCGACGGCGACCATCGCGTCCTACGTCGGGCTCGGTGGACTCGGGCGGATCATCACGTCAGGGATCGGGCTCAACAACTTCACGGTGATCCTTGCGGGCGCATTGCTCGTGACCGCGCTTGCTCTCGCCGTCGACGGCCTCTTCGCCATCGTCCAGAAGCTCACAGCGACGAACCTGACCACGGGACGTCGTGCCGATCGCAAGACCCGCCGTGACCAGTCATCCGGGCTGGACGCGGCCGTGGCGGACGCCACAAGCCGATAGACGCCCACGACTTGCAGAAAGCGAAGGAACACCATGCTCATCGCACACAGAAGCCGCGTCGCGGCGGCCGCCGTCGCCGCCGGCGCGATCGTCGCCCTCGCCGGTTGCTCGAACGCTGACCCGACCGGCTCCGACGGGTCCTCGGCCAGCGGCGACACGATCGTCGTCGGCTCGTTCGCGTTCCCCGAGAGCGAGATCCTGGGCGAGATCTACGCCCAGGCACTCGAAGACGCGGGACTCGACGTCGAGAGGCGTTTCAGCATCGGTCCTCGCCAGCAGACGATTCCGGCCCTGCAGGACGGCTCCATCAACCTGATGCCCGAGTACAACGGCAACCTGCTGGCCTACTACAACCCCGAGTACACCGAGCGCACGACCGAGGAGGTCGACGCAGCCCTGGCCGATGCCGTTGCCGCCGACGACCTGCAGGTCCTCGACTCCGCGCCCGCGGAGGACAAGGACGCTTACGTCGTCACGCAGGCGTTCGCCGCGGCCAACGACCTGACCGAGATCGGCGACCTCTCCAAGGTGGTCCCGTTCACGCTCGGCGCGAATCCCCAGTTCGCCGAGCTCGGCTACGGCATCCCCGGTCTGACCGGCGTGTACGGCGTCGGACCCAACCCCGGCGACGTGACATTCCTGCCGATCGAGGACTTCGGGGGGCCTGACACTGTCGCGGCCCTCGTGGACAACACCGTCCAGGTGGCCGACATCTACACGACCTCCCCGGCCTTGACGGCGGAGAACCTCGTCGTGCTCGACGACCCGAAGAACCTCATTTCGTCCCAGAACATCATCCCGTTGCTCGCAACGAGCATCTACTCCGAGGAACTCGCCGACGTGCTGAACGCGATCTCGGCGGAGCTCACCACCGACGACCTCATCGCCCTGCGCGACCGGGTCGAGGGTGACGAGAAGGCGTCGGCTGCCCAAGCAGCGACCGACTGGCTCACGGACAACGGGCTGCTGGGCTGATCCGACGTCACAACGGGGGCCCGGATGCCATGGCGTCCGGGCTCCCGGTCGGGAAGCCCGCGCGGTCCGCGAGAAGGACCGTGTGGGGTCGGTAGGCTGACGCGTCCGACCCAGTAGCTCAGCCGGTCAGAGCAGCGGACTCATAATCCGTCGGTCGTGGGTTCAAGCCCCACCTGGGTCACCGTGTTTGCGCAGGTCAAGGCTCCGGCGGTCGGCGGACTGTGGCTCGCGATGGCGCCACCGGCAGCCATCTGGCAGCCATTTGGTACGGACAGGAAGTCTGGGCGCCCGGTTCCGGCGACCAAGCGAAGCCTCATCCGCGCCGTTGAGCTACCCCCAGAAGACGCGGGCGGGGTCGTGGTCGATCTCGGCGAGAGGGTCGTCGACCAGGCGCGAAGGTTGGAGCGGTGGAAGCGCAAACTTCGGTCGCACCAGGAGAGCCTCCAGAGCCCCGTCGTCTTGGTGTACCGCAGCCGAACGATCAGGAAGCGGGTCCAGTCTGAACCGAGGTTCGGGGCGAACCTTGAGAGCCCGCGGGGTCCCCGCCGAGCCTGACCGAAATAGAAAGAACCGAAACGTTCCGCATTGCGGTTGGCCTGCGGAATAGTGACTGCGGAGGCGGCCCCCCGGAATGCAATGCTTGAGGAAGCCGGTCCAGGCAGCTTGCCCCCCAGAATCTGCCTGGACTGGCCCTCAAACAATGCGGCATTGCCCACTCATAAGGGCGCGCCGCGCTCGATTTGGAAGGCGCACCGTGGCGCTCATCGTTCTCCTGCTCGTCCTTGGCGCTGTCGTCCTCACGATTGCCGCAGCAGTGGCCCTGGAGGAAGGCATCAAAGGCGCCGCCCGTGCGGACCTCGGGCCAGTCGTGAGGGACGATCGGCCCGACCCGCGCTAGC
>JAHECE010000023.1 GCA_024641895.1 Actinomycetales bacterium | reverse complement strand
TCTTTACGCCCAATAATTCCGGACAACGCTTGCGCCCTACGTATTACCGCGGCTGCTGGCACGTAGTTAGCCGGCGCTTCTTCTGCAGGTACCGTCACTTTCGCTTCTTCCCTGCTGAAAGAGGTTTACAACCCGAAGGCCGTCATCCCTCACGCGGCGTCGCTGCATCAGGCTTGCGCCCATTGTGCAATATTCCCCACTGCTGCCTCCCGTAGGAGTCTGGGCCGTGTCTCAGTCCCAGTGTGGCCGGTCGCCCTCTCAGGCCGGCTACCCGTCGTCGCCTTGGTGGGCCGTTACCCCACCAACTAGCTGATAGGCCGCGAGCCCATCCCTGACCGAAATTCTTTCTAGACGCTACAGATGCCTGTGCGTCTCGTATCCGGTATTAGCTCCGGTTTCCCGGGGTTATCCCAGAGTCAGGGGCAGGTTGCTCACGTGTTACTCACCCGTTCGCCACTGATCAGTCGGTGCAAGCACCGACGTCACCGTTCGACTTGCATGTGTTAAGCACGCCGCCAGCGTTCGTCCTGAGCCAGGATCAAACTCTCCGATGATGTCTGCTGGTTAACTGGTAGCCGTGAGGCATCCAGATGACCGACATTACGAAGCCGGCAGTTACGCCGGACTTTTTGATCTGGCTAATCAAGGCATGCGAACATGCCCGATTTACCAAAGGAATCCCGTAGATGACGCAGCCCACTGAAGCGGATGTCGCTTCGGCCTGCCTCACCCGACGGGGTGTTGGCATCGATTATTTGGCACACTGTTGAGTTCTCAAGGAGCGGGCGCGCATCGCGTCTGGATCTTTCGATCCGTTCTCGAGGCAACCGTTCTAACTTAGCCCTACCGAATCCCTCTGTCAAACCGGCTTCTCGCGAAGCCTTCTGACCTCGGCACTCGGCTTGGACCTGCAACTGATCCCGACGTGATGACCGCAAGGACATCGCTTCGGGGGCTGCTGCCTGGCAGACCCTAGACCCTTTCGAGTCCCGGTCCAGCCAGCCGCCGCGCACCCTCACTACAGATCCCTGAGGACCCTTGCTCGGGCTGCTGCCTGGCAGACCCTAGACCCTTTCGAGTCCCGGTCCAGCCAGCCGCCGCGCACCCTCACTACAGATCCCTGAGGACCTGGTTGAGGGTTTTTCGCCGAGACCGGCCACCTCTCGGTGTCCGTTCCTCCCTGGCGGGCGTGGAGAACAGTACGTCCGGGCCGCAGGTGCGTCAAGCCGGGTAGGTCTCCGCTCACCGGTTCGAGCCCGCGCGGCCTGGCGATCCGTCTTGACCTGCGACAACCGTTCAACCACTTGGTTCGAGAGCAGGCTCGCTCGTATCAGGGCGAGCGGTCGGACGCCGCTGATGCCCCGCCCAGGACCTGAGCGTCGACCACGGCCAGCGTGCGCCGACCCCGCCGCAGAATCGCGAAGCGCCCGGCTATCAGGTCGGACGGCTCGACCATGCGACCGATGTCGGTCACCTTGACGTTGTTCAGGTAGACGCCGCCGTCCGAGATCGTCCGGCGAGCGGCACCGGTGCCGGCAGTCAGGCCGGTCGACACAAGCAGGTCGAGCACGCTGTCCTGACCCGGACTCACAGCCGCTCGCGGCAGCTCGGCCACCGCCTCCGTCACGGTCCGGTCGTCAAGGTCGCCCAGCGGCGCCCGCCCGAACAGAGCCTGCGATGCCTGCCAGACCCGCCGGCTCGCCTCACGCCCGTGCACGAGCGCTGTCACCTCGTCGGCCAGGACACGTTGCGCCTCGCGCGCGGCCGGGCGCTCCCGCACCGCGACCTCCAGCTCAGACATCCGCTCCAGATCGACGAACGTGAAAGTCTTCAGGTATCCGATGACGTCGGCGTCGTCCGTGTTCAGCCAGAACTGGAAGAAGGCGTACGGGCTCATCATCGACGGGTCGAGCCACACCGCCCCGCCCTCGCTCTTGCCGAACTTCGTGCCGTCCGCCTTGGTGATCAACGGGGTGGTGAGGACCTGGGCCTGTGCGCCTTCGACCTTTCGGATCAGCTCGACGCCGGAGAGCAGGTTGCCCCACTGGTCGTTGCCGCCGGTCTGCAGCGTGCATCCGTGCCGGCGGAAGAGCTCGAGGAAGTCCATCCCCTGCAGGATCTGATAGCTGAACTCCGTGAACGAGATGCCCTGGTCGCTCGCGAGCCGCCGGGCGACGGTGTCCTTGGCGAGCATCGTCCCGAGTCGGTAGTGCTTCCCGATGTCCCGCAAGAAGTCGATCGCCGACAGCGGCGACGTCCAGTCGAGGTTGTTGACCATGCGGGCTGGGTTCTCGCCATCGAAGTCGAGGAACCTGCTGATCTGTCCCTTGAGCCGATCAGTCCACTCGGCGACGGTGTCCTTGTCGTTCAGCGTGCGTTCACCCGACATCCGTGGATCGCCGATGAGGCCCGTGGCCCCGCCGACCAGGGCGATCGGGCGGTGCCCGGCCAGCTGGAGGTGGCGCATCAGGACGAGCTGGACGAGGTGGCCGTGGTGGAGGCTCGGCGCCGTCGGGTCGAAGCCGCAGTAGAACGTCACTGGCCCCGCAGACAGGGTCTCGCGCAGCACAGCTTCGTCGGTCGACTGCGCCAGGAGGCCCCGTCGTCGCAGCTCGTCCAGGATGTGGGTCACCGTTGTCGTCTCTTCCGCATGTCGCGCCGGCGCGCCGGGCCTCCGCCCGCCGCGGGCTCCTAGTCTGCCGTGCCCGGAGGCGTGATCGGCCCGGGCACGCCCCGGCCGGATGCCCTGGACCGGGCCGTTCTCGGCCTGGCTGCCCGGTACGACGACACGGCCGGCTCCCCGTGAAGCCAGAAGCGCCAGGGGAACCGCGCACCGTCCCCCCCGGGGCCTGCGACGCCGACTCGAGGGCCGCGCCCCACCGCCTCGGGCGGCCTCGAAGGCACCAGCAGCCTGGCCCGACCGCCGGGTGCGAGGGACAGGCGGTCATCGGAGAGAGTCAGCCCCAGGGCGCCCGCCAACCGAGCCGGACCGCGCGCGAGGTCGATGTCGCGCAGCACCGACCCGGGCCGGCTCGAGCTCCGCCGAGCACGAGCAGCCTGCTGGCCCTCGACGACCTCGCCGGAGCGCAGCAGCACGGCAGCCCCTTCGCCCCCGGGTCCGCACACGACGTTCACGCAGTGGTGCATGCCGTAGGTGAAGTAGACGTACAGCACGCCGCCTGCCTCGAACATCGCAGCGTTGCGCCGGGTCGGGCCCCGGAACGCGTGCGAGCCCGGGTCGTCGGCACCGCGGTACGCCTCGACCTCCGTGAGTCGGACCACGACCACACCGTCTCGCCCCTCGACCCGCAGGTGAGCGCCCAGCAAGCCCGGCGCGATGTCGAGGGGGTCCCGTTCGAACCAGGCCGTGGAAGGGATCTCGAGATCTGAGGACCTCACGTCGACAGCCGGACGTCGGCCCGCTGACGGGTCCGCTCGCGTGCGAAGTACGCCGCTTCGTCGCTCATCCACTCGAGCCAGCGATCGCGCAGCTCCGCGCCGTCCCGGGCGACGCCCCGCTGAAGGCGCACCGCCTCAGGCGCCTCGATCCAGACCTGCAGCACCGCCAGGGGATCGGCAGCCAGGGGGGCCGATCCGCAGCCCTCCACCATCAGCACGCCCGGCACGGGCACGTCGTGCCACTCGGCCCAGGTGCCCGCCACCCAGTCATAGCGGCGGTATCGGCCGGGCTCGCCGTGCGACAGAGGCTCCAGGACCCACGCTGAGAGACGGTCCCACACGCCGTCGAGACCGCTCCAGCCCTCATACAGGTCGTCGAGGTGCACCGTCGCGACGACCTCGCTCTCCCGGGAGAGCGCCGCGGCCAACGCCGCGGCGAAGGTCGTCTTGCCGGACCCGGCGGGGCCGTCGACCACGACGAACCGCACCGGACCGAGTCGCGGCCGCGCGACCCGCACCTGCGACACCAGGTCGCCAAGGTCGGGCCACGACGGCGCGGACCCGGATCCCGTCAGGCGCGCGTCCATGTGCGAAGCCGCTCGGCCTCCGCGCGCACCCGGTCGAGCTGCTCCGCCACACGGACGGGAGCGGTGCCGCCGTACCCCGACCGGGAGGCGAGCGACCCCTCCACGCTGAGCACGTCCCGTACTTCCGGCGTCAGGTGGCCGGAGATCCGCGCGAGGTCGGCGTCGTCGAGGTCCCACAGCTCGATGCCTCGGTCCTCGCAGACCCGGACACATTCCCCGGCAACCTCGTGCGCCACCCGGAAGGGCACGCCCTGGCGCACGAGCCACTCGGCGACGTCCGTCGCGAGAGAGAAGCCCCGCGGGGCCAGCTCGGCCAGGCGAGCCGTGTCGAAGGTCGACGTCGCGACCATCCCGGCCACCGCCGGAAGCAGCAGGGTCAGCGTGTCCACACCGTCGAACACGGGCTCCTTGTCTTCCTGGAGGTCCCGGTTGTAGGCAAGCGGGAGCCCCTTGAGCGTGGCGAGCAGGCCCGTGAGGTCGCCGATGAGGCGGCCCGCCTTGCCGCGGGCAAGCTCGGCGACGTCGGGGTTCTTCTTCTGCGGCATGATCGAGGAACCGGTCGAGAAGGCGTCCGAGAGCCGCACGAACCCGAACTCCTGCGTCGCCCAGATGACGTACTCCTCTGCGAGCCTGGACAGGTCCACCCCGACCATCGCGACGACGAAAGCGAACTCTGCGACGACGTCCCGGCTGGCCGTGCCGTCGATCGAGTTCTCGACCGACGACTCGAAGCCGAGGTCCGCCGCGACGGCCGCGGGGTCGAGCCCGAGGGAAGATCCCGCCAGCGCACCCGAGCCGTAGGGCGAGACCGCGGCGCGCGCGTCCCAGTCCTTCCAGCGAGCCACGTCGCGCAGCAGGGGCCACGCGTGTGCGAGCAGGTGGTGCGCCAGGAGCACCGGCTGGGCGTGCTGCAGGTGCGTCCGGCCAGGCATCGGCGCGGCCGGGTGGGCGGCGGCCTGGCCCACGAGCGCGTCCACCACGTCCAGGACTCCCCCTGCGAGAGCGCGCGCTTGCTCCCGCAGGTACATCCGGATGAGCGTGGCGATCTGGTCGTTGCGCGAGCGGCCCGCGCGCAGCTTTCCGCCCAGTGCGGCACCGGCCGTCTCGATGAGCCTGCGCTCCAGGGCCGTGTGCACGTCCTCGTCCTGAGGCGATGGCCGGAACGCACCGCTGGCGACGTCGGCGTCGAGGGCGTCGAGCGCGGCCAGCATCCCCGTGAGCTCGGCTACGTCGAGCAGGCCCGCGGCAGCCAGTGCCCGAGCGTGCGCCCGGGATCCGGCGATGTCGTGCCGCGCGAGCCGCCAGTCGAAGTGCGTCGAGAGACTCAGCGCCGCGAGGGCGTCAGCCGGACCACCCGAGAACCGACCGCCCCAGAGGCTGAGTCCACCGACGCCCGGACGCGAGCCGGAGGGACCTGCGGAAGCCCTCGTCGACTCAGTCAAGGTCCCGCCCACCGAGGTCGACTCCGTTGCCGAACTTCACGTCGCGAGCTGCGGCCAGCTTGGCCGTCAAGCCGAAGAGCTCGATGAAGCCGCGGGCCTGCGACTGGTCGAACGTGTCGCCCGTGTCGTAGGTGGCGAGGTTGAAGTCGTACAGGCTGGCCTCGCTGCGACGCCCGGTCACCGTCGCCCGGCCGCCGTGGAGAACCATCCGGATCTCGCCTGTCACGTACCGTTGGGTGTCCTCGAGGAAGGCGTCGAGCGATCGCTTCAGCGGCGAGAACCACATGCCGTCGTAGACGAGCTCGGTCCACCGCGCACTGACCCGCCTCTTGAACCGGGCCTGCTCTCGCTCGACCGTGACATTCTCGAGCTCGGCGTGCGCCGCGATGAGCGCCATCGCGCCCGGGGCTTCGTAGATCTCCCGGGACTTGATCCCCACGAGCCGGTCCTCGACGATGTCGATCCGCCCGATTCCCTGGGCACCGGCCCGGCGGTTCATCTCTTGGATCGCCTGCAGCGGGGTGACCGGCACGCCGTCGATCGAGACGGGGATGCCCGCCTCGAACCCGATGACGACCTCGTCTTCGACGGGCGGGAACGTCGGGTCGTCGGTGTACGTGTAGACGTCCTTGGTCGGCCCGTTCCAGATGTCCTCGAGGTAGCCGGTCTCGACGGCACGGCCCCAGACGTTCTGGTCGATCGAGAACGGGTTGTGCTTCGTCGTCTCGATCGGCAGCCGGTGGGACGTCGCGTACTCGATGGCCTTGTCACGGGTGAGGGCAAGGTCTCGGACCGGCGCGATGCACGAGAGGTCCGGGCCGAGCGACGTGATGCCCACCTCGAAGCGCACCTGGTCGTTGCCCTTGCCGGTGCAGCCGTGCGCGACCGTGTCGGCCCCGAACTGCCGGGCGGCGCGGACGAGGTGCTTGACGATCAACGGCCGCGAGATCGCCGAGACCAGCGGGTATCGGTCCATGTACAACGCGTTCGCCTTGAGCGCCGGCATGCAGTAGTCGTTCGCGAACTCGTCCCGGGCATCAGCGACATAGGCCTCGACCGCGCCGCAGTCCAGGGCGCGGCGGCGGATGACCTCGAGGTCCTCGCCACCCTGGCCGACGTCGACTGCGACGGCGACGACCTCGGCGCCGGTGGCGTCGGCGATCCAGCCGATGGCCACGGAGGTGTCCAGTCCGCCGGAATAGGCGAGGACGACGCGATCAGTCATGAGGGTTTCTCTCCTGTTGGTGCTGGTGAAATCAGGGGCTGCTCGAATCGGGTGGCCGCGGCGATCTCGCCGCCGACTCCGCCACCGGAGGCCAGGTCGTGGAAGCGTTGCGCGAGGGTCGCCCCGCCGCCGTCCTCGCGCGCGACGACGAGGACGGTGTCGTCGCCCGCGATCGTGCCGAGGACCTCGGGCAGGACGGACTGGTCGATCGCCGAGGCGAGGAACTGGGCGGCGCCGGGCGGGGTGCGCAGGATGACGAGGTTTGCCGAGCACTCTGCGCTGACGAGCAGCTCGGCGCACAGCCGGGCCAGACGCCCCGCCGAGATCTCGCCCTCGCCACCACCGACCCGGGCCCCCGCCCCTGCCGCCGCGCCCGGTGCGGGCACGGTGTACACGAGGGCGCCGCTGGCCGTGCGGGTCTTCGCCGCCCTGAGCTCCACGAGGTCGCGGGAAAGCGTGGCCTGAGTGACCCCTACTCCCTCTTCGGCGAGCGCCGCGAGGAGGTCGCCCTGCGAGCTCAGCGGCCGGCGCGTGATGAGGCGGACGATCAGAGCGTGCCGGGCCGCTTTCGTCGCAGGGACGGTGGAGTTCATCGTCGCGGTCACGCCCGCTCGAGCAACCACACGAGGAGCGCCTTCTGTGCGTGCAGCCGGTTCTCGGCCTCGTCCCAGACGACCGAGGCGGGGCCGTCGATGACCTCGCCCGAGATCTCCTTGCCGCGGTAGGCGGGCAGGCAGTGCAGCACGACGGCCGAGGGCCCGGCCTGGCCGAGGAGGTCGGAATCGAGGCGGAAGGGCACGAACGGGGACTCGCGCTCGGCGGCCTCCGCCTCCAGCCCCATCGACACCCAGGTGTCGGTCGCCACGGCATCCACGCCCCGCACAGCGGCCGCGGCATCATCCGTCACCCGCACCGAGCCGCCGGTCATGGCCGCGATCTCGGTGGCCCGATCGACGACGTCGGGACGGGGCCAGAAGTCCCGGGGTGCGCCGACGGTGATGTCGAGCCCGGCGGTCGCCCCGCCCAGCAGGTAAGAGTGCGCCATGTTGTTCCCGCCGTCGCCCACGTAGGCGAGGCTGCGGCCCGCGAGCGCCGGGCCGGAGGTCGTGATGCCGCCGCAGTGCTCGGCGATCGTCTGCAGATCGGCGAGCACCTGGCACGGGTGGAAGTCGTCGCTCAGGGCATTGACCACCGGGACACGGGAGACCCGTGCCATGTCCTCAAGACCGGACTGGGCAAATGTGCGCCAGACGATGGCGGCGCACTGGCGGTCCAGCACACGGGTGGTGTCCTCGACAGGCTCGCCCCGACCCTGCTGGCTCGTCGAGGAGTCAAGGACCAACGGGTACCCGCCCAGCTCCGAGATGCCGACGGCGAACGACACTCGGGTGCGGGTGGACGCCTTGTCGAAGAGGACGGCGACGGCGCGCGGGCCCTCGAGCGGGCGCCAGCCGAAGGGCTCGGCCTTCACCGCGAGCGCCAGCTCGAGGACCTCGCGCTGCTCGGCGGGACTCAGGTCGTCGTCACGCAGCAGGTGGCGGGGCATCACCCGACGCCCGTCCGGGCGTGCTGCGCCTCGTCGAGGATGGCGGGCAGGTCGGTGACGAGGTCGGCAACCTGCGCTGCGGTCAGGACCAGCGGGGGCGCCAGGCGGATGGCGTCGGGTGCCACGGCGTTCACGATGTAGCCCGCGGCCAGCGCGGCGGCAGCGACGGCGGGAGCGATCGGCTCGTCGAGCACGATGGCGACCAGCAGTCCCTCGCCACGGACTCCGGCCACGAGGGGGTGTCCGAGGTCGGTGACGTCTCGCTTGAGCCGGTCACCGAGCGCCCACGCGTGGGCGAGCAGGCCGTCGCGTTCGATGACGTGGATCGTCGCGAGGGCGGCGGCGCACGCCACAGGGTTGCCCCCGAACGTGCTCCCGTGCTGCCCGGCTCCGAGCAGCGTGGCCGCCGGCTCCCCGTAGCCGATGACCGCACCGATCGGGAAGCCGCCGCCCAGACCCTTGGCCAGCGTGACGACGTCGGGCACGACCGCACCTCCGATGTGGGGGTGGTGGTGGGCCAGCCAGGCCCCCGTGCGGCCCATGCCGGTCTGGACCTCGTCGACGACGAGCAGCGCACCGTGCTGGCGCGTCAGGGCACGAGCCGCGGCCAGGTAGCCGGGCGGCAGCGGGCGCACGCCTGCCTCACCCTGCACGGGCTCGACGAACACGGCGGCCACGTCGTCGCCCATCGCCGCCGACAGCGCCTCGAGGTCACCGAAGGGCAGGAACTCGACGCCGCCGGGCAGCGGCTCGAAAGGGGCGCGGTAGGCGGGCTTGTGGGTGAGCGCGAGAGCGCCCATCGTCCGGCCGTGGAAGGAGCCCTCGAGGGCGAGGATCCGCGGCCGGCCCGTCCGGCGAGCCATCTTGAACGCGGCCTCGTTCGCCTCGGTGCCCGAGTTCGTGAAGAAGACGCGTGAACCGGCCGGCGCGCCCCCCGGGGCCGCCAGCCCCAGCAGACGCTCCGCGAGCGCGATCTGGGTCGGAGAGGCGAAGAAGTTCGAGATGTGCCCGAGCGTGCCGAGCTGTGCCGCGACGGCGCTGACCAACGTCGGGTGGGCATGGCCGAGGGCGTTGACCGCGATCCCGGCGAGGAGGTCGAGGTAGCGCTTGCCGTCGACGTCCCAGACGTACGCACCGTGGCCACGGACAAGGATCCGTTGCGGGATCCCGAACGTGCCCATCAGTGCGTGGGAGTACCGCGCCGTCCACTCCTGGGCGGTCCCGGCGACCGCACCCAGTGGCGACAGGTCGCCGACGAGCGCGCGCTCGGGGCTCGGCGCGACGACCCCGAACGTCGCGGCGGCGGCGTGCTGCTCGCTCACAGGTCCACCACCTCTGCCGTGAGCTCGGGCACGACCATCGTGCCGACGCCGCCCGAGGTGAAGATCTCGAGGAGGATGGAATGCGGCTGCCGACCGTCGATGACGTGCGCCTGGGGCACGCCGCCCCGCACGGCGCGCAGGCAGGCCTCCATCTTCGGAACCATCCCGGACTCCAGGCCCGGCAGCATCTCGGCAAGATGGTCCGCTCCGATCCGGCGCACCAGCGAGGACCTGTCCGGCCAGCTGCTGTAGAGACCTTCGACGTCCGTGAGGACCACGAGCTTGGTGGCGCCGAGGGCGACGGCGAGCGCGGCGGCCGCGGTGTCCGCGTTCACGTTGAGCACCTGCCCGGGCGCACCCAGATCCGGGGCGATGGTCGAGACGACGGGGATCCGGCCCGCGGCGAGGAGGTCCTCGACCGCCTGCGGGTTGACCTCGACGACGTCGCCGACCTGGCCGACGTCGACGGGGAGGCCGTCGACGATGGCAGGGCGCCGCACGGCGCGCAGCAGGCCGCCGTCCTCCCCCGAGAGGCCGACAGCGTGGGGTCCGCGCGCATTGAGGAGGTTGACGAGCTCGCGGGAGACCTGACCGGTGAGGACCATCCGGACGACGTCCATCACCTCCGGGGTGGTCACCCGAAGTCCACCCCGGAACTCGGAGGCGATCGAGAGCCGCCTGAGCATGTGGCTGATCTGCGGACCGCCACCGTGGACCACGATCGGGCGCAGCCCGACCTGGCGAAGGAAGAGGACGTCGTCGGCGAAGGCCCGTTTGAGGCCCTCGTCGATCATGGCGTTGCCGCCGTACTTGATGACGACCAGCGCACCCGAGAAGCGTTCGAGCCAGGGCAGCGCCTGGATGAGGACCTCGGCCTTCTGGCGCGGGAAGAGGTCCGTCTCCGTGTTGAAGACGAACTCGTCGGGGGACGTGGTCTCACTCATGCGGGGCCTGCCTGCGTCGAGGGTTCGGGGCTCACGTCGAGTACGCGCTGTTCTCGTGGACGTAGTCGTGCGTGAGGTCGTTGGTCCACAGCGTGACCTCGGCACCCGGCTCCGCCGCGTGCAGGTCGACGTCGATGCGCACCTCGCGGCCGGCGGCCAGGTCCACGAGGTCGCGGTCATCCCCCACTCCCCCCGCCCGGCACACCATGACGCCGTTGATGCTGACGTCGACACGCGCCGCGTCGAAGGCGCTGACGGACTCGGGCACGGTGCCGACCGCCGAGAGCACCCGCCCCCAGTTGGGATCGTTGCCGAAGACCGCGGCCTTGAGCAGGTTGGACCGGGCCACGGCTCGGGCGACGGGTACGGCCTCGTCCTCGCTCCGCGCGCCCCGCACGGTGATCGCGATGTCGTGGCTGGCACCCTCCGCATCCGCGACGAGACCACGGGCGAGCTCGGCGCACGCCCGGCTCAGGACCTCGGCGAACTCCTCGGCGGACGGCTCGACGCCGCTGGCGCCCGAGGCGAGCAGGAGCACCGTGTCGTTCGTCGACATGCAGCCGTCGGAGTCGACACGGTCGAACGTGACCCGGGCAGCCGCGCGCAACGCCTCGTCCGCGAGCGTGGCGCTGACGACCGCATCGGTCGTGAGCACGCACAGCATCGTCGCCAACCCGGGCGCGAGCATGCCTGCGCCCTTGGCCATGCCGCCGATGCTCCAGCCGGCGCCGTGGACGTGGGTGAGCTTCGGCACGGTGTCGGTCGTCATGATCGCGTGGGCGGCGTCGAGACCCCCGTCGGGACTGAGGGCGGCCGCTGCCGCGGACACCCCGGCGAGCAACGCGGGCAGGTTCAGGCGCAGGCCGATGAGACCCGTCGAGCAGACAGCGACGTCCCCGGGTGACGTCTCGAGCACGGCGCCCACGTGCTCCGCCGTGACATGCGTGTCGACGAAGCCCTCCGGCCCGGTGCACGCGTTGGCGCCACCCGAGTTGAGGACGACGGCGTGAGCGACCCCGTCCGCGAGCACCTGGCGGGACCACAGCACGGGGGCTGCCACCACACGGTTGGACGTGAAGACGCCGGCAGCGACCTGGTGCGGACCGTCGTTCACCACGAGGGCGACGTCGAGCCTGCCGCTGCTCTTGAGCCCGGCAGCCACTCCTGCGGCCCGGAACCCGACGGGGGCGGTGACGGTCACGGAGCGACTCCTACGGTGGTCAGTCCTCGGGTCTCCGGGAGACCCAGGGCGAGGTTCATCGACTGCACGGCCGCACCGGCCGTGCCCTTGACGAGGTTGTCGATCGCGGTGACCGTCACGACACGACCGGCCCGCTGGTCGACCGCCACCTGGATCAGCGCGGTGTTCGCGCCGAGTGCGGCCGCGGTGGTCGGCCACTGGCCGCTCGGCAGGACGTGGACGAACGGCTCCCTGGCGTAGGCCTGGACCCAGGCGGCCCGGATCGCCTCGGCCGGCACGCCGCGGACGAGCCGCGCCGTCGCCGTCGCCAGGATGCCGCGAGACATCGGCACAAGGGTCGGGGTGAAGGAGATGCGCACGTTCTGGCCGCCCGCGGCGACGAGGTTCTGCTCGATCTCGGGGATGTGCCGGTGGACGCCGCCGACGGCGTACGGCAGCGCCGCTCCCAGGCCCTCGGACGCCAGGAGGTTCGTCTTGAGCGTCTTGCCGGCACCCGAGTAGCCGTTCGCCAGGACTGCCACGAGGTCCGAGGGCTCGATCAGGCCGGCCGCGATGCCAGGCTGCAGCCCGAGGGTGACGGCGGTGACGTTGCAGCCCGGCACGGCGACCCGGCGGACGCCGGCGAGGTTTGCTCGCTGCCGCCCGCCCGAGGCGAGGATCAGCTCGGGCAGGCCGTAGGGCCACGAGCCTGCGTAGTCGCCGCCGTAGTAGGCCGCCCACGCGCTCGGGTCCGTGAGCCGGTGGTCTGCACCGGCGTCGAGGACGAGGGTGTCCGGCGAGAGGGCGGCCGCGATCGCGCCCGAGGCACCGTGCGGGAGGCCGAGGACGACGACGTCGTGGCCCTCGAGCTCCTCGGGCTCGGTCGGGACGAGCACGCGGTCGGCGAGCGGGCGCAGGTGCGGGTGGTGCAGGCCGAGATGGTCACCGGCGTTGCGGTGGGCCGTCAGGGCGCCGATCTGGACGTCCGGGTGGGCGAGAAGTAGCCGGAGGACCTCGCCACCGGCGTAGCCGCTGGCCCCCGCGACCGCCACAGATACACTCATGTGCATATATATACAGGAGCCATGAGGTTGCACGAGACGCGGCGCCCGGCGCAGTGTGTCGGCCTCGACCCCGTACCGACGTCGTGAGGAGCAGCATCGTGCCGATCCGCGCGATCCAGGCCAGGCAGGCCGGCGGACCCGAGGCTCTCGAGCTCGTCGAGCTGCCCGACCCCCAGCCCGGCCCGGGCGAGCTGCTGGTCGAGGTGGCGGCCGCAGGCGTCAACTTCATCGACACCTACCGACGTTCGGGCGTCTACCCCGTGTCCTTCCCTCACACCCTCGGCAGCGAGGGGGCCGGGCGGGTGCTGCAGGTCGGAACCGACACGCGGGGATTCTCGCCCGGCGACGCGGTCGCATGGGCGGAGGCGCCCGGCTCCTACGCGTCGCAGGTCGTCGTCCGTGCAGCCGACGCTCTCCACGTGCCGGACGGCCTGTCGCTGAAGACCGCAGCAGCCCTGCCCATGCAAGGCCTGACCGCGCACTACCTCGTGTCGTCCACGTTCCCGGTCCACGCCGGACAGGACGTCCTGGTGCACGCAGCCGCGGGCGGGGTCGGCCTGCTGCTCACGCAGCTCGCGGCGGCCCGCGGAGCCCGAGTGATCGGCACGGTCTCGACGGCCGAGAAGGAGTCCCTGGCCCGAGCCGCCGGCGCGAGCGAGATCATCCGCTACACCGAGCTCGAGCACCTCTCGGCGGAGCTGCCGGCTCGCGTCCGGGCGCTGACCGGCGGCGCCGGCGTGCACGTCGTCTACGACGGCGTGGGCAAGGACACCTTCGACGCCTCCCTCGCGAGCCTGCGCGCCCGAGGCACGCTCGTGCTCTTCGGCGGCTCGTCGGGCCAGGTGCCGCCGTTCAACCCGCAGCGGCTGAGCGCGGCCGGCTCGCTGTACCTGACCCGGCCGAAGATCGGCGACTACGTCGCCGATCGCGCAGAGCTCACCTGGCGTGCCGACGAGCTATTCCGCGCTGTCTCGGCAGGCGAGCTCGTCGTCCGGGTCGGGGCCACCTTTCCGCTGGCCCGGGCCGCCGACGCCCACCGTGCCCTCGAGGCGAGACGGACCACGGGGAAGGTGCTGCTCACGCCTTGAGGCGGCGTAGGCGTCGTAGGCGGGTGGGGGCCCGAACGAGGGCTGCATCAAGCCCTGCGAAGCCGCGCTTCAGACGGCCGCGAGGGTGTCCGCGATTGCCGCAGCCCAGCCGCGCACGGCGTCCCAGTCGCGGAAATCGCCCTCGGCCGCGCCGACCATGCGGACGATCGAGCGCTCACGAAGGTTGAGCACGGACCTGTCGACGACGCCTGAGAAGACCTGGTAGTCGAGTGGCTCGACCGCCTCGAGCAGCGAGTGGATGCGGGTCGTCGCCGAGCCGGGCGTGACCTCCGGACCGACCGGGCCCGAGGAGAACATCCACACCGGTAGGCGGCGCAGGTCGTCGCCATGGCGAGCGACGAGGTCTCGAGCCGGCTCGAGCCACTGGCTCATGTAGATGGCCGAGCCCAGCACGACGGCGTCCACGCCGTCCAACGAGGAGACGTCGGCCGGCGCGAGCCGCTCGACGTCGTGCCCGCGCTCGCGCAGCACCTCGGCGACCGCGTCGCCGATCTCGTCGGTCGAGCCGTGCCGCGACGACACGATCACCTGTACCCGCATGCGTCAACCCTGGCCTTGCCCCGACGAGGTTCCGAGGGACGTTGGTCCGCGGGCCAGGAGGCACCGAGCCCGTTCAGGCCCGGAGCTCGCCGCCCACCCGCCGGGCGGCCGCCGCGACGATTGCCTCGCGCACGGCCGCCGTCTCCTGGGCCGTCAGCGTCCGGTCCGACGCCCGCAGCCGCAGCGCGAAGGCCAGCGACTTGCGCCCCCGGCCGACCTGGTCGCCGGTGTACACGTCGAACAGTCGGACGTCCTCAGCCAGGTCACCAGCGCCCTCGCGGACGGCGGCGAGCACCTCCGCAGCCGGCACTGCCGCGTCGACGACGAGCGCGACGTCCTCCTTCGCGGCCGGATAGGCCGATACGGGCTCGGCCGCGATCACGGCGTTCGGTCCGGCGGCTATCAGGGCGTCGAGGTCCACCTCGAACGCGACGCTGCGGGCGGGGAGCTCCAGGGCCGACGCGACGGCGGGGTGCAGCTCCCCGGCGTGCCCGATGACGGGCCCGGCCGCGGAACCGGCCCGCAGCTCGGCGCAGCGGCCGGGGTGCCAGGGCGCCCGGGCGGTCGGTACGGCTGCGACCTGGACCTGCACCGCCTGACCGAGGCGCAGCACGGCATCGACGGCATCAGCCCACGTGGCGGGCCGGCCGGGACCCCAGACGCCCGGAAGCTCCCGCTTGCCGGTCAGGACGCCGGCGGCGTGCCAGCGCTGGTCGGGAACCGAGCCGTGGATGGCGGCCAGCACGTCGCCGGAGGGGCGCACGCCCACGGCCGGCAGCTCTGGCACGGCCACGACGGCCGAGGCGGTCCGCGGCACCGGCACGAGACCGAGCTCGAAGATCGCCAGATCGCCGAGACCACGACCGACGTTGCGCCGGGCGACCTCCACCAACGTGTCCAGCACCGAGGTCCGCAGTGCCGGCTCCTCGGCCGAGAGCGGGTTCGCGAGCGTCACCACCGCGCGCCGCGGGTCGTCGGCCGGGAGGGCGAAGGTGTCGTGCACGGACCCGATGAAGGGGTAGGAGAGCACCTCGACGTAGCCCGCGGCCGCGAGCGCCCGCGCAACCGCACGGCGCCGCCGCTGTCGCGGGGTCAGCCCCCGGCCGGCCGGCGTCGGCGGCAGCACCTGCCCGATGCGGTCGTAGCCGTACAGGCGCGCGACCTCCTCGACGAGGTCCGCCGGCTCCTCCAGGTCGGGCCGCCACGAGGGCGGGGTCACGTGCAGCAGCGCGCCTGCGCCGGCGGACGCGTCCTCGTCCGGCACGACCACGGTGCAGCCGATCTCGGTCAGCGCCCCCCGGACCTCCGTGGAGGAGTAGTCGACGCCGATCAGCGCGGCAGGCAAGGACTCCGGCATCACGACGACCGCCGGTGCCACCGTCTCGTCCACGTCCGTGACGTGAGGATCGGCGATCCCGCCCCCGTACTCCACGAGGAGGTCGACGACGCGCTGTGCTGCGAGGTCCGGCAGCCGCGGGTCGACGCCGCGCTCGAAGCGCTTCGCAGCCTCCGACGGCAGCTTGTGACGGCGGGCAGTGCGGGCGACGCTGATCGGGTCGAAGTGGGCCGCCTCGATCAGCAGGTCCGACGTGTCCTGGGCGACCTCGGTGTCGGCGCCGCCCATGACGCCGGCCAGGCCCAGGGCCCGCGCGGCATGCCCGCCGGCGCTGTCGGTGATGAGCAGGTCCTCTGCGTCGAGCGCGCGATCTGCGTCGTCGAGGGTGCGCAGCCGCTCCCCCGCCCGGGCACGCCGCACGACGATCGGAGCGACGAGCGTGGCCAGGTCATAGGCGTGCAGTGGCTGGCCGAGGTCGAGCATCACGTAGTTCGTGACGTCGACGGCGAGCGAGATCGGGCGCATGCCGGCCTGGGCCAGCCGGCGCTGCAGCCACGCCGGCGAGGGCGCAGCGGCATCGACGCCCCGGACGATGCGCGCGACGAACCGGTCGCAGCCGGGACGGCCATGGATCGGAGCATCGTCGTCGAGCTCGACCCCGAAACCCGAGCTGTCGGGGACCGGAAGAACCTCCCCCGGGCGCCGAAGGCCCGGGTCGGTGAACAAGGCGCCGGTCGCGTGTGCGTACTCGCGAGCGACGCCGCGCATCGAGAAGCAGTACCCGCGGTCCGGGGTCACATTGATCTCGACGACGCTCTCGTCGAGGCCGAGGAGCGCGACCGCGTCGTCGCCCGGGCCCGTCCCGGCGACCTGCTCGGGGGCAAGGACGAGGATCCCTGTGTGGTCCTCGCCGATGCCGAGCTCACGCGCGGAGGCGATCATGCCGTCGGAGAGGTGCCCGTAGGTCTTGCGCGCCGTGATCGGGAAGGGACCCGGGAGCACGGCTCCCGGGAGGGCGACGACGACGTGGTCGCCGACGCCGAAGTTGTGCGCACCGCAGACGATGCCGCGCGGGCCGGCAGGCTCGCCGACGTCGACCTGGCACCAGTTGATGGTCTTGCCGTTCTTCTGCTTCTCAGCCTGGACCGACAGGACGCGCCCGACCACCAGGGGACCAGTGACAGCGGGCCCGTGGACCGCTTCCTCCTCAAGGCCGACGCGGACAAGGTCAGCCGCGACGCGGTCGGCGGTCGCGCCCTCGGGGACGGCGACGTGCTCGGCAAGCCAGCGCAACGGGACGTACGGCATCAGAGGGCCTCGCTCTGCTCGCGTGCAGGGTGGTCGATCGCGACCGGCTCGGTGCCGAACTGGGTCGAGAAGCGCACATCGCCTTCGACGATGTCACGCATGTCCGCGATCCCGTGCCGGAGCATGAGCGTGCGCTCGACCCCCATGCCGAAGGCGAAGCCGGAGTAGACGTCCGGGTTCACCCCGCTGGCGCGCAGCACGTTCGGGTTGACCATGCCGCAGCCGCCCCACTCGATCCAGCCTGCGCCACCCTTCTTCTGGGGGAACCACAGGTCGAGCTCGGCGCTGGGCTCGGTGAACGGGAAGAACGACGGGCGCAGGCGCGTGCGGGCCTCGGGGCCGAACATCGCCCGTGCGAAGTGGTCCAGCGTGCCGCGCAGGTGCGCCATGGTCAGGCCCTTGTCGACGGCAAGGCCCTCGACCTGGTGGAACACCGGGGTGTGCGTGGCGTCCAGCTCGTCCGTCCGAAAGACCCGGCCCGGGCACGCCACGTAGACCGGCAGCTCGCGGTCGAGGAGCGTGCGGGCCTGAACGGGCGAGGTGTGGGTGCGCAGCACGAGGCGTTCGTCGGCACCGTCGGCACCGGCGACGAAGAACGTGTCCTGCATCTGGCGGGCCGGGTGGTCGGGCCCGAAGTTCAGGGCGTCGAAGTTG
>JAHECE010000196.1:3628-4646 GCA_024641895.1 Actinomycetales bacterium | reverse complement strand
CTCATCGGCGACGCCGGCGATCGCACTGACCTCGACGTCGGCGGCAGCCTCGCCGTGACGGCGTCCAACGAGTCGACGCTGCGCACACTGTCCGTCTCCGCCGGCGTGGGCAAGACGACCGGCCTCGCCTTCACGCTGTCCATCAACGTCGTGCTCGGCGACGTCACCGCGACGATCGGCGATGCCGACGTGCGCGGTCCGGACTCCCTCACGGTCTCGGCGCGTGACAGCTCGACCCTGCAGGCGATCGCCGGCGCCCTGGGCATCGGGCTGAACGGCAGCGGCTTCGGGGGGGCCCTCGGCTACAACCAGGTGAGCACCACCGTCCAGGCGCGAGTCCTCGACTCCTCGGTCACCGGCGTCGGCGGCCGGGTCTCGGTCACGGCCGTCTCGGAGTCCGACGACGCGATCCTTGACGGCAAGATCCTCGCCGTCTCCGTGGGCGCTGCCGGCTCGAGCTCCACCGCCGTGGGTTGCGGCCTGTCCGTCAACGTCATCACGAGCACCGTGCTCGCCGAGATCGCCCGGTCGACCGTGACCGTCACCCGCTCGGCCGTGTGGGGCGTCGACGGCGTCGGCGCGGGCGACGTGACGGTCGCCGCGTCGGACGCCTCGGTCATCCGCTCCCTCGCCGGCGGGATCGGCGTCTCCACCGGCGGGACGTCCGCGGGCATCGCCATCGGCGTGAACGTCATCGTCAGCGACGTCCGGGCGCTGATCGACGCCTCGACCGTGACGACTACGGGCGGGAGCCTGCTGGTCGCCGCGACCGAGGCCGCCACCATCGAGAGCGGCAGCCTGGGGCTGGCGGGCAGCTCCAACGTCGCCATCGCGGGCTCCCTGTCCGTGCACGTGGTCGTCACCACGACGCGCGCCGAGATCCTCGGCGCCTCCACCGTCCGGGCCGCGGGCAACGTGCGCCTCCGGGCTGTCGACGAGGCACTCGTGGCCGCGCTCGCCGGTCAGGTGGCCGCAGCCGGGAGCACCGCGGTCGGCGCCGCCGTCACCAGCCTCACGG
>JAHECE010000196.1:0-3618 GCA_024641895.1 Actinomycetales bacterium | reverse complement strand
CGCACGGAGGCGACCCTCGACGGCAACGCCCACGTGTTCGCGGACGTCGTGACGGGCACACCGACGTTCATCGACGTCCACGGCGCCGCCGGGCGGCAGGGCATCGCCGTCGAGGCCTCGTCCACCAAGCAGCTCGCCATCTTCGCCGTCGGCGGATCGGTCGGGGTCGACGTCGGCGTGGCCGGATCGTTCTCCGTCACGGTTGTCGACGACACGGTGCGGGCGCGGGTCCTCGCCCGGACCGCGGCGGCGCTCCCGACGGCGGGAGCCCGGTCGGACCGAGACGTCCTCGTGCTCGTCGACCGCGACGTCCTGCTCATCGGCGGCGCCGGCGCCATCGCCTTCGGCGGGTACGCCGGCGTCGGGATCGGCGCGGACGTCGGCGTGGCGACCCTGCGTACCGAGGCGTCGGTGGGCGCGGGCGCCGTCCTCACCGCCGACCGGCACATCGAGGTCCGCGCGCGGGCCAAGCAGCTCGTGGTCTCCGTCTCGATCGCGGGCGCCGGGTCCGGGATCGCCGCGGTCGGCGTCACCGCGGGCGTCTCGGTGCTGGTGATCCGCACGACGGCGTACGTCGGCGGGGGAGCAGCCCTGACGGCCCAGGGCAACGTCGTGGTCCAGGCCACCGACGACACCCAGGTGGTCCTGGTGACCGGCTCGCTCGCGATCGGCGGGGCCGCGGGAATCGGCGCCACGGGCGGTGTCAGCGTGGTCGACAAGGTCGTCGACTCCGGCGTCGCCTCCGGTGCCGTGCTCGTCGGCCGGGGCCTGCGCGGGACCAGCACGGTCGCGACGGGCACGGTCCTCGCCGGCGCCGACGCGGCGCAGGCGCAGACCGAGAGTGACCCGGTCAACCTCCTCACGACGGCCTTCAACCCGGCGACCGACCGGATCGCCGCCGACACGACGTCGGCGAACGGCCTCAAGAACGGCCAGGTCGTCGTCTACTCCACCAACGGGCGGCCCGTCCCCGGCCTGGAGAGCGGGCGCCGCTATTACGTCTCGGTCGTCGCGCCGGGCCAGGTCACCCTCAGCCTGACCTCGGGGGGACCGGCCGTCGACCTCGGGTCGCGCGCCGCCGTCGACGGCGGCCCGGCAGCCACCCAGTGGCACACGCTCCAGCCGCTCGACGGTGTCGGCACGCCCGTGGTGAGCAACGACGACCTCCCGGGCGGGCTGACCCGCTCGTCGGCGTCGTACCAGAGCGCCGCCCGGACCGGGGTCGTGGTCGTCGCGGTCAGCCTCAACGACATCGCGACGGCGGGTGCCGCGCTCGGGGGCTCCGCGGCCGTCTCTGTCCAGGTGGTCGGCTCGGTCGCGGTCCATATCCTGACCACCCGGGCCCACGTGGACTCCGGGGCCTCCCTGAACCCGGGTGTCGATCCCGGAGCGGGCACGGACCAGTCGGTGCTCGTCGCAGCAGGTCGCGGCTACCGGAGCATCGTGCTCGGGCTCTCCGTCAGCATCTCCGGCGGCTTCGCGGGTGCTCCCGCGGTGGCCGTGCCCGTCCTCCTCGGCGACACGAAGGCATGGATCGGCAACGCGACCGGCTTCGACGCCGATGCACACGCCACGGGCGGGGCCTTCGCCTCCACCGTTCGTGCCGCGCGTGACGTCCAGGTGGTCGCGCAGGCCGACTCCGAGATCATCGCGGTGGCGTTCGGCGTCGCCGGGTCCCTCGGCGTCGGGGTGGCCGGCTCGGTCGCGGTCGTCGTGGTCGACACCGACACCCTCGCCGCGATCAGCGGGAACGTCCTCGTGGACGCCGGCGGCAGCGTGCTCGTGAGCGCCCGAGACGAGCTCGACGTGATCGTCGTCGCCGGTGGCGTCGGCATCGGCATCACGGGCGGCGGTGGTGCAGGCGCCGTCGTGGCCGCGGTGCTGACCCCGTCCACCACGGCGGTCATCGGCGGCGGCGCGGTCGTCGACGCGCACGCCGAGGGCGGCACCGTGTTCACGCAGCTGCCTGACGGCACGATCGCCGCCGACGGCGCCATCGGGCGCAGCACGTCCCGTCGGGGCGTCGTCGTGTCCGCCCGCTCGCGCCAGGACCTCATCACGATCGCCGCGAGCATCGCCGGCGGACTGTGGGCCGGCGTCGCGGGCTCGATCACCGTCGAGGCGCTCGACGCCGACACCCTCGCCGCCGTCGAGGGCGGTGCCGAAGTCAACCTCGGTACCGCGGGCAGCGCGAACGCGGCGCAGTCCGTCGTCGTCGTGGCCACCAACGAGCTCGACGTCCTCTCCGTGGCCGGCGGCGTCGGCGGCGGTGCCGTGGGCGTCGCCGCGGCCGTCGACGTCGGTGTGCTCCGCAACGACACGACCGCCCTGATCATGTCGTCCCAGGTCCGGGCCGCTGACACGGTCAGCGTGCAGGCCCTCGCGAGCCGTGGCGTGGACGCCAACGGCTTCGCCGCGGGCGGCGGGCTCGGCGCCCTGGCGGGCGGCGTCGTCGTCTGGTCCATCGGCGGCAACTTCAGCGGCTCGTACACCGCGACCAGCGAGAACTCCGGCGGCGACCCGGACACGAAGACCGAGGACCCCCTGACCGCGCAGGGCGACGTGCTCGGCGAGGCCCAGGGCTCGATGAACGGCATCCTCGGTGCGATCCAGGACGAGAACGCCGGTGGGCTGCCGGCCTTCGTCCCCGCCTCCGCGGTCAACGCCACCACGAACACGATCGACCTCGGCGTCGCCCACGCCCTGACCACGGGCGACCGCGTGGTCTATCGCGCGGGCGGCGGGGCGGCCGTCGGCGGCCTCCAGGACGGTGCCACCTACTTCGCGATCGTCGACCCCAGCGCGCCGACGCGGCTCGCGCTGGCGCTGACGCCCTCGGACGCCGCCGCGGGCCGGGCGATCGACCTCACGCTCACCGGTACCAGCGGGACGCGGCACCGGCTCCTCGACGGGGCCGTCGACGTCGCCAACTCCGCCCGCGAGGACACGGGCGTCAGCTCGCCCGCGGGCTCGGTCTCCGCGGCGACCGCGGCCACGGTCGGCGTCACCAGCGGCACGATCGCCGTGATCGACGGGGGCTCGGTCATCACGACCGGTGCCCTGGACATGGACGCGCGCCAGGTCCTGCTCATGGACGGGCGCGCCGGCGCGCTCGCCGTCGGCGTGGCGGCGATCGGCATCGGCGTCATCGTCGTCCGGATGGACTCCGACGTCGCGGCGTACGTCGCACCCGGGAGCACGGTCCGCAGCCTCGGCACCGGCGGCGCCGTCACGATCGATGCGTCCTCCCGGACCCGCGGTGACGTGATCGGTATCGCCGGCGGCGCCGCCGAGTTCGTGGCCCTCGGTGCGGCCGTCGCCTACGTCGACGACACCGGTGACGTGCGGGCCCTGCTCGGCGCCCGTGTCCTGCCCGGCGGGTCCGTCCAGGAGGCGTCCTCGACCGCCGGCGCGACGGTCCTCGACGGCGCGACGCCGTTCGGCGACATCGACGTCACCGCCGTGTCGTTCCTGGACCTGGGCCTCTCCCTCGACGCGGTAGCCGTCTCCGGCGGGGTCTCGATCGGTGCCGGCGTCCTGGTCGCCGTGGTGAACGGACGGACCCAAGCCCTCGTCGGAGCCTTCACCCGGGTGGGCACCGAGGCCGCCCCGGTCGGG
>JAHECE010000022.1 GCA_024641895.1 Actinomycetales bacterium | reverse complement strand
GACTCCCCCACTGGCAATCGGATCGACCCGAAGCCGGCCCTCGTGCGCATCCGCGGCTGCTCGTCCGTCGGCCGCAGGCGACCCGCTGCTCATCGCTCCACCGGCGCTCTGACCACGGCCGGCACGGGCAACGCCGCCGGTCGCCGGGAGGCCGGGCACGGGCGACCCGCCCGGTGCGCAGCGATGTCGTCCCCGAACACCTGGAGAGCGGATGCCACGAGCCGGACCGCACCGTCGGGATGGTGGCAGGCACCACGGCCGGCAACGGCGTCGAGATCCGTCGCGAGCCGCGCCAGCCGGCGCGGCGCCGTGGACCCCAGCGCCAAGGCACCCATGCCCTCAGCGAGCGCCGGAAGCCCGAAGAGGCACGGTCCGCACTGGCGGGCGCTCATCCTCGCCAGGTACGCGACGATCGCGGCCGTCTCGACCAGTCCGCAGGCCTCTCCCGAGAGGGGTGCGACCACGCCCGCGCCCAGGTCGATCCCGGCGACCCGCAGCGCGGCGGGATCCGCCACGCGGGCAGCCAGTTCCCGCCACTGGACCCAGGTGCCGCCGTAACCGCCGAGGAGCACGGCCGGCGGCGGACCATCGGGTATCGCGCCGGTGCGGCGGAGCACGTCGGCGAACGCCCAGGTCCGGTCGACCTCGACGACGGTCCGCGCGGACGGCCCGAGCACCGTGAGCAGCGAGGTGCCCGGCGACGGCCGGCCGCGTGCGACCAGCGCGAGCCGAGCCAGCGTCTCGACGTTCTGGACCAGCGTCCGCGGCAACGCGACCTCAGCCGTCCGCGGACGGCGCGACGTGGGCAGCGCGGGACCGCCGCGCAGCGCGTTGGCGACCGCCGTGGACTCGCCCGCGAGGTAGTGGAGCGGGCCGGACACGACCTCCACCACAGGATCCACCAGCCCGGCCGAGCGCCGCTCGGCCAGCGCTGCGAGCAGCGAGCGACGGGCACCGTCGTCGTCCCCGTGCAGCCAGATGACGGCGCGGTGCGCGCCGAGCACCTCGGAGGCGAGCGCGAGACCGTCCAGGACCAGGTGGGGACGCTGCCGCAGGAGAACGGCGTCCTTCGCGCTGAGCGGCTCGCTCTCGGCACCGTTCCCGACGACCGTGAGGGGTCCATGCCCCCGCAGGGCTGACCGCCACCGCAACGCGGTGGACACGTGGCCGCCGCCGCACCCGGTCAGTCCGGCCGCCTCGATCCTCTCGACAAGTCCCGCGTCGCCCGGTGGGCGAGGCCCTACTCGTTCGAGGAGGTCGCCGAGCCGCTCACGCGGACAGGGGTCGACCGGCTCACCGGGGCCGGTCCGGGCGAGCCGGACGCCGTGCAGGAGCAGCCGGTCGGGCGCGTGCACGGCGCGCAGCAGAGGGGCGACGGACCTCGCGGGCATGGCGTCGTGGCGTCGCGGTGCGGCTGTGCTCACGCCCTCGGTCGCGGTGGTCATCGCCTGGCCTCGTCCCGCGAGGTCGGTCGCGGCGCCGCCGAGTCGACCTCAGGCAACAGCTCGCGAAGACGGTCGGCGGGGGTACGGGCCGCGTACCGGCTCAGGGCGAGCACAGCGAGGCCGGCGCCGGTGCCGGCGTAGAGCCAGCGCAATCCCGGGGCGTCCGTGCCGGCCAGCACCCCGTGCGCCCAGACGAGAACGAAGATCCCCGTAGCGACCTTGTGCAGCGGCCACCACACCCGCACCGCCATCCGTCCGGCGAACGCCGCCGTGAGGCCGGTGACCAGGCCGGCCCACACGGCCAGGACGCCGAGCGTGACCGGGACAGGCCGGTAGGTCGACGCCATGGGCAGGACTGCACCGCGCCAGCCCACCTGCGCCCAGCCATCCGTGGCGAGCACGACCACGTGGAGGGCGGTGAAGGCCAGGGTGAACGTCGCCAGTGCGACATGCAGCGCCAGCCTCGTGGCCGGCCGGGGTCGCCGCAGACGGATGGCCCACGGGTGGGAGAGCACCAGGCCGGTCGCGACGAGCAGGACCAGGAGGAGGTAAGCGGTGAGGCCGCTCGCCCGGGCAACCTCCCACGACAGCGAACCGTTCACGACTGCGCCTCCTGTCCTTCGCCGGCCGTCGGACCTTGGGTCGATGGGCGCCGCCAGATCGTCAGCGGTTCCATCGCGGCGCTCACGCCCACGCGACCGTCCAGTCGAACCCAGGCCGCGGCCAGGCCGAGCTCGTCGGCACGGGTGCCGATCGCCGCACCGCCCGTGAGGAACAGCGCCTTGCTCCACACCTCGGATCGCGCCGGGTCCGGGTCGGCCACCGTGACGGCTGCGAGTCCACGCCCGCCCGGCAGACGCGTCCGTGGGTCCACGAGGTGGTGCACCTGCTCGTCCGCCACGGTCCAGCGATGCCGCCGGATCGACGACGTCGCGCAGCCGCCGTGGTTGACCTCGAGCACCAGCACGGGCTCGTCGCCGCCGAATGGGTCCTCGATACCGACGCGCCAGGCCCCACCGTCCGGAGAACTGCCCGAGAACGCGAGATCCCCACCGGCGTCGATCATGCTCCCGCGGCCGGCGGCGCCGAGCTCGGCAGCGGCCCAACGCACCGCCAGCCCCTTGCCGATCCCTCCGAGGTCGACGCCAGTACCTCCGAGGTGCACGCGATAGGTCGAACCGTCGCGCGCCACCCGCGGCCGCCAAGGCTCGCAGAACGCCGATGTCGGCGAACCCGCCTCGCGACCGCGTGTCGCGAGGCCGACGGCCCGTACGAGCGGACCCTCGGCTGCCGGCATCGACTCGGCCGACCCCCAGGACAGGAGCATCTCGAGAACCCGCGGGTCGAAGAGACCCGCGGTCTCCTCATGCGCGCGCCCCGCTTCGGCCAGGGCGTGCGCCAACCGGGCAGGGACCTCGTGCCACTGATGCGGTGCGGCGTTCGCGCGGACCAGGTCGCTCGCGGCGTCGAAACGCGAGCACGTCCGCTCGACCTCACGGACCACGGACTCGGCGCGTTCGAGTGCCGCGTCGGCCCCCGGGCTGGGATCCACCACCACGAAGGTCACCTGGCTGGCCATGGCCCGGAAGGTGCGCGTCCGTACATCGGGAATGGTGGTCTGTGCCAGGTCCCACCGGTCGCCGTCATCGAGTGCCAGCACGTCGCCCCCCTATCCCGAGGCCCGGGTCACGACGTGAACCCTGGGCGGCGCCGGCGCGGACGCCCGGCGCTGCGCTGCCGAGGCCTGGGCGGCGGCCTTTGCCGCTGCGGCCTGAGCAGCTGCGGCCTGGGCCGCTGACGCCTGGGCCGCGTCGGCCGCCTGCTTCGCGTGTGCCGCCTCGCGTTGCTCCGCGACCGTGGCCGTGAGAGCCGCAACCCGTGCCCGGGCGTCCCGGACGCGTGCGGTGAGGTCAGCGACCGCCTGCTCGGCAGCGGCACCGGGCTCCGGCTGCACCTGCTCGTCCACCGCGGACGGCTCGGCGGCTGCGAGCGGGTCATGCTGGCCTGCCCAGGCGAGGCTTCCCCCGAAGACCGCGGCAACGGCCGGGATCAGCGCGATCGCCGGGCCGCGTCGGGCCGCCCGCCGACGGCCGGATGCTGCGACGCCGGGCCGGCTCGGGTCAGTCATCGTCGACCTCGTGCCCGCTCGCATCGTCCTCGTGCTCCGCTCGGCCGCCGATGCCGTCGTCGTCACCGTCGTCGTGGACCACCACGCTCAAAGGGGCCACGCTCAGAGGGGCCACGGCCGCGGCGTCGCTCGTGCTGTCGCCCGACGGCGCACCCGACTCGGCGTCGAGCCCGCCGTGGTCGTCGACCGGCTGGACGGACTCGTTCTGCGCGACGGTGGTCTCGAGATCGGCGACCTGCGCCATCAGGTCGTCGAGGGACCGCTCGAGGTCCGTCGTGTCCACGGACGCGGCGGTGGTCACGCTCGGGGACGGTTCGGGCGAGCCGGTGCTGCCGTTCGCCACCAGGGCGAACCCACCGGCAGTGAGGACGGCCGTCGTCGTCACTGCCACGGCCGTTCGTGTCTTCCAGCTCACGTCAACTCCTTTGCAGCACGGGCGACGCGGTGTGGCGTCACCTCCTACGCTGCCGGAGGCCGGATGAGGAGCGGGCGAAGCCCACGACAAGGCCTGGTTAAGACGCAGCGGCGGTGCTCATGCCCCGGACGGCAGCTCGAGCACGACGACCGCACCCCCCGAGGGCCCGCTACCCAGCACGAGCCTGCCTCCGGCGTCCTCCGCGGTCCGGCGGGCGACATCCAGCCCGATGCCGGTGGACCCCGCGCCGCTGCGGCCACGCTCCGCGAGCGTTCCCGACGCAAGTCCCGGGCCCTCGTCCTCGACACCCACGCGCACGACCGGGGCGTCCACGGTCACCCTCAGGTGAAAGTCGGTCCCGTCCGGGGTATGGCTGAAGACGTTGTCGATGAGCGCGTCCAGGGCCGCCCCGAGCGCGACGGCGGAGACGGGAACCGTGATCGGCCCTGGCGACGCGTCGAGCGTGAGGGTCCGACCCTGATCCACGGCCAGCACACCCCAGAAGTCGGCCCGCTCCCGGACCACGGCGGCCGCGTCGCACCGCCGCTGCGTCTCGTGCTCGCGAGGGTCCCGCAGGCCGGTCACGAGCTCGTCGACGGCGCCGACGAGGTCCTCGACGTGGTCGGTCATGCGCGCGCGTTCCAGCGGATCGGCGAGGGTCTCGGCGTCGAGGCGAAGGGCCGTGATCGGCGTGCGCAGTCGATGGGAGAGGTCGGCAACTAGCTCCCGCTCCGCTGCGAGGAGCGCCGCGACGCGCGCGCCGAGGCCGTTGAGCACGCGGCCCACCGAGGCCACCTCGGGCGGCCCCGACGGTTCGACTCGTGCTGCGAGGTCACCGGCACCGAGCCGATCGGCCGTCTCGGCGAGGTCGTGCACCGAACGGGTCAGCCGGATCGCGACACGATCACCCGCGAGCGCGGTCCCGACGAGGAGCACACCTCCGACGCCGAGCAGGATCAACCAGGAACGGCCGACTCCCTGCTCGAGCGCCGAGTCCGGCACGAAGGTGCGCACGACCGTGATCCCGTTCGCTCCCCCTACGGGCAGGAGCACCTCGACTCCGCCGTCGACGTCGGCTGCGAGCGACCGCCCGCTCTGGGCGAGCGCGACCGCGGGCGTCACCGGCGCAGGCACACCCATCGTGGTGCCGTCCGGCAGGTAGACGGTGGTGGAGCGCTCCCCCGCGCCGATCTCGAGCAGCGCCGCCTCCAGCCGGGCCGAATCCTCGGTCGCACCGCCCGCGAAGACCGCGAGGCTCTGGTTGTCCTGCCGCGCGGCCGTGAGCGCACGGTCGTGGGCGAGGGATCGCGCCAGGAGTCCGAGCGGCACGAGGAAGGCGATGAGCACGACGGAGGTCATCGCGAGCCCGTACACCACGAGGATGCGCCTCACGGCGGCGGACTCAACCTGACCCCGACACCCCTGACCCGGTGCAGGTAGCGCGGGGCGTCGGCGCTCTCGCCGAGCTTCCGTCGCAGCCAGTGCAGGTGGACGTCCACCGTCTTGTCCGCGCCGCCGTACGGCTGGTTCCAGACCTCCGACAGGAGCTCACGCTTGGCGATGACCTCCCCGGCGCGTTCAGCCAGGTAGAGCAGAAGGTCGAACTCCTTGGGGCTGAGCTCCAAGAGCCGCTCGTCCAGGCGCGCCTGCCTGGCCCTTGCGTCGATGACAAGTCCGCCCACCACCAGGGGACCCACCACCTGTGCCCGGCGGGTGCGGCGGAGCACGGCCCGGATGCGAGCGTCCAGCTGGTCCGCCGCGAAGGGCTTGACGAGGTAGTCGTCGGCCCCGGCGTCCAGGAGCGCGACGATCCCCGGGTCGTCGTCGCGGGCACTGATCACGATGACGGGGATGTCGCTCACCGAGCGGATCATCGCAAGCAGCGCCGTGCCGTCGAGGTCTGGCAGGCCCAGATCGAGCAGGACGACGTCGGGCGGGTGCGCGACGAGGCTCTCGAGACCGGACATGGCCGTCGGAGCCGTCATCGTCGAGTGACGCCGCGCGCCGAGCGCGCGCACGAGCGCGCTACGGATCGTCGCGTCGTCTTCGACGATGAGAACATCGGCCACACCGGCCACGCTAAGCCATAGCGGCTGGTGATCATGGGCTGGGACGCGGCGCGGACCCCTTCGGCGGAGACCTTGTGCCCGCCTTAACCACGCCTTCACCCACGCGTGCGAGACGATGCCCTCATGCGCGTTGCCCGTCCACCCCAGGTGAACCGGGTCCTCGCCGTCACGGCCTGGGCGCTCGCAGCCGTCGTTGCAGGAGTCGTCGCCTGGTCGGCGGTGGCCGTCATCGGGGATCAGGCCGGCGCCTCTCCTGAGGGAGTCCTCTCCCCCGCGCAGGTGACCGGGCTGCTCGCCGCGCGAACCGTACCGGGCCAGGGCCCGACCTCACCGACCGAGGGCCGCGCCCCCGCTGCCACTCCCGGCCTCGACGCCAGTGCGAGCCCGGCCTCGAGCGCGGCCGGTGAGCCAGCGAGCCCGGCCGCCGCGGAGGTCGTCCGTAACTGGACCGTGCCGGGCGGCCGGGTCGGAGCGGCATGCATCGGCGACCGGATCCGCCTGCTCTTCGCAACCCCAGACGCGGGGTGGGCCGTCGAGGTGAAGGCGACCGGACCCGAGGATGTCGAGATCGAGCTGAAACGCGGCGAAGCAGAGACGAAGGTCCACGCCGCCTGCCTCTCCGGTGCCCCCGACCTGACGTCGGCGGTCCAGGACTGACCGCGTCGTCCCCGGACAGGCGGACCGCCTCGTCATCGCCAGCGGATCGCCTCCCAGGCCTGAGGGTGCGCCTCAGTCAGCCTGAAGGCGCGGCAAGGACGGCACGCAGCTGGTCAAGGGTTGGCGAACCCGCCAGGCCTGCCGGCGTCTCGTAGAGCCGGCACGCGAGGCCCGGAGGCTCGTCGCCGCGCGCGAAGGGGTCGCGCCCGTCGACCAGCACGGTCGGTGACCCGATGAAGTGCGCCTGCTCGGCGGCCTCGGCGGTCTCGATGCGTTCGTGGGTCACCTCGTAACCGAACTCGCCGGAGAGTGCCCGCAACCGACGATCCAGAGTCGACCACCCCGGGCAGCCGTCGAAGTAGAGCAACGTGACGTCCACCCGGCGCCTCCTCGTCCTTCGTCTCGTTCCCGTCAACACAGCCCGGGCGCGAACCGTTCCCGAGACGGACCGGCCCGTCAGGCCGTGCTCCGCCGCGGCGCCGAACACTCCCGCGCCGAGCGGTCAGCCTCGGTACGCGTACCCCACATTCCACTTCCGAGCGCCCTCGTAGGCGTCGACCATGCCGACGAACCAGAACGCGGGCAGGGTGATCATGCCGAGGAGGACGACCGTCAACGGAATGCTCACCAGGAAGCCCGCGAGGATTCCGAGGCCTTTCCAGAGGTCGCCGTTGCGGATGCTGCCGAGGCCGGGAATCAGCATCGACAACAGCATCGCGTGCACCGGGTTCGTCACCGAGGCATGGCCGTCCTGACGGCGAACCATGCTCGGGAAGCGCATAGCCTGCACAGACGTCGCAACTCCACGCTCTCGTCATCGACTGGGACCGCGCGGCCCCGGCGGGTCCGAGCTGCTGGGCCCACCCACGCCGAGGCGGGGCGACCAGCACCGCCCGGGGTGTGCTACGCGGCGGATAACACCTGTCTCAACGGTAGAGGCAGCCGCCCACCCGTGCCTCCCCCCCCGATCGGAGCCTCGCCGCGCCAAAGCGTTGACCTGGCAATTCACCCGATGTACAGCCGCGTCTGTGAACAACGACACTCGCACTGCGCATCTGGCGGGACCTCCGGAGAGAGCCGGTCAGGCCCCTCGGGCCGTCGCGAAGACGGCGTGGCCGGCCGCCACAGGGTCCGCGTCCTCGACGCGTAGCGCGCGCAGGGCCGCGTCGAAACCTGGCAGCAGCGGGTAGAGCAGGTCGGCGCGGGGTGCGACCAGCGCAACGAGCAGGTCGGTGCCCGGGCTCAGCCGCCACGCCTGACGCACGGCGCCCGGACCGGCGGTCCCGGGCACGCCGGGCTCAGCCCGGTCGTGACGGAGGACGCGGACGCTCCGTCCGAAGCCGGCGTCCGGCCGGTGCTCGATCTCGAGGCCTTCGGCTCCGGTCGTCTCGGCGCGCGTCAGGAGGTACATGCGCTCGAGTCGGCGGCCGAACGCGGGCAGGATGCTCATCGTCAGGATGCACTCGCCGCTCGCGCCGTTGTCGACGAACCTGCGACTCAGAGAGCGGTCCGAGCTCCCGGCGGATCCGGCGGGGAGGCCCGTCCAGATCAGTGGGTCCAGTGGCAGCTGCACCGTTCTACCGCCCGCGGTCTCCCTCAGGATCGGCAGCCACTGACTCATCGGACCCCCCGATCCATGAAACGAATGCGCACCACGCATTAATGAACAATGCGGTCTACCGATTAAACCGAATAGACGAGCGCCATGGGGCCGGTTGCGCCCCTCAATCGGCCCCTGAAGGGCGATCGGCGGACCGGTACGGCGTGCCGCCGTTGAATCCCGGAGCCCACCGCGAGAGAGCAGCCCGTCAGGGACCGACCTGCCCGGCTCCCCCGCGCGACGAAGGTCAGCCGCGGCTGGGCTCTTGGTCCCAGCTCCGCGCTAAACAGGTGTATAGCATATCGAACGTGAGTTCAGCCAGGCCGCCTCGAACCACTGCACGGCCGGTCGAGCACCCGTTCACCGACGACCGGACGGGTCGGGCCCGCATCCGCGACGCGGCGATCCAGCTCGTCGCCGACAGCGGCCCCAGCGCCTGGTCAGCCCGTGGGGTCGCGCGGGCAGCAGGAGTCTCGCCGGGCCTCGTCATCCACCACTACGGGTCCATGGACGCCCTGCGGGCGGCGTGCGACGAGCACGTCGTCGCACGCATCCGGGAGAAGGCGGAAGCCGCCTCTGCAACGGGCGCCCCGGTCGACGTCCTGTCGGTGCTGCGCGAGGACGACGGCGGTCTGCTGGCCGGGTACCTCGCGGCTGTCCTTGCCGAGAGCTCCCCGGCAGTCGCCCGACTGGTCGACGACCTCGTCGCAGACGCCGAGCGCTACCTCCTGCACGGTGCCGCGTCGGGCCGGCTCCGCCCGACGGACGACTTGCGGGGCCGCGCCGTCGTCCTGACGCTCTGGAGCCTCGGCGCCCTGGTGATGAAGGAACACGTCAAACGGTTGCTCGGAGCCGACCTCACTGCTGCAGGCACCGGAACCGAGGCGATCGCCGCCTACGTCCGGCCCGTCTCCGACATCTACGCCCACGGCCTCTTCAGCGAGGCCTTCGCATCCACGACCCGTGCGGTCCTGGAGGAGGAGTCCCCATGAGCGAGACAGGTGCCCTTCACACGGAGGGCCTCACCAAGCACTACGGGAAGGTCCACGCCCTGGTGGACCTGGATCTCGACGTCCGGCCCGGCGAGGTGTTCGGTTTCCTGGGCCCCAACGGCGCGGGCAAGACGACGACGATCCGTACGGTCATGGACGAGATCCGGCCGACGGCCGGGCACGCGTCAATCCTCGGCATGGACTGCCACCGCGACTCGGTCGAGATCCGCAGGCACATCGGGTACCTGCCGAGCGACCTCGCCCTGTACCCGAACCTCACGGGCCGTGACACGCTCACCTACTTCGCGAACCTTCGCGGCGGCGTCGACTGGTCGTACGTCGCGCAGCTCTGCGAGCGCCTCGACGCCGATCTCGACAAGAAGGTCGGAGATCTCTCGTCGGGCAACAGGCAGAAGGTCGGCGTCGTCCAGGCCTTCATGAACCACCCGCAGCTGGTGATCATGGACGAGCCCAGCGCCGGTCTGGACCCCCTCGTCCAGCGCGAGCTGCAGGCGATGATGCGGGAGAAGGCCGCCGAGGGCGGCGCCGTCTTCCTCTCCAGCCACACGCTCTCCGAGGTGCAGCGGGTCGCCGACCGCGTCGGCATCATCCGCGCGGGCGAGCTCATCGCGCTCGAGTCGGTCTCGAGCCTGCGGTCCAAGGCGATGCGCCGCGTCGAGCTCGAGCTCGCCTCGGTGGCCGACCCCGTCGTCGTCGCGGCCGTGCCGGGGGTGCGCGACGTCGTCGTCGAGAATCACCGCGTCGTGCTCTCCTACTCCGGGCGGATGTCCGACCTCCTTCGCGCAGCCGGGGAACACTACGAGGTCCTGGACATCAGCACGCAGGAAGCCGACCTCGAAGAGATCTTCTTGCGCTTCTACCGCGACCAGGAGGCGACCGTCTGATGCTCGCCTCCGTCTTCGCCAGAACACTGCACGAGCGTTGGCGCGGGGTCGCCGTCGCGGTGGCGAGCCTGGCGCTGATGCTGCTGCTGGCGATGGCGGCATACCGGGAGATCGACCTCGGCGTCTACGACTCGCTGCCGGACGCCCTGCGCACCCTGATGGGCATCCCGCCCGGCGCTGACCTGGCCAGCCTCGCCTTCGGCGTGATCTTCAGCTCGTACGGCGCTCTCGCCATGGGCGGGATGACGATCTCGATCGGCGCCGCGGCCATCGCCGGCGAGGAGGCCGCCGGCACGATCGGGACCCTGCTGGGCAACCCCGTGAGCCGCGCACACGTTCTCCTGTCCAAGGCGGCCTCGCTCGTCGCTCTCGTCACACTCGGCACGGCCCTCCTGTGGGGAGCGGGTCTTCTCGTCCCCCTGATCCTCGACGTCAACACCGCGGGGCTCCAGATCAGCGCCTTCAGCCTGCACTTCGCGCTGAGCGCCCTCTTCTACGGCTTCCTGGCTCTGGCGGTCGGTGCCTGGACCGGCAGCCGCGGGCTCGCCTCCGGGGTCGCCTCGGGCGTCATGGTGGTCTCGTTCTTCGCCGTCGGCCTGCTGCCGTTCGTCCCCGGCTGGGAGGACCTCGCTCGCGCGTTCCCGTGGTACTACCTCGGCGCGAGCGAACCCCTGCTGAACGGCGTCGACTGGGCGCACGTCGCGGTCCTCGCCGGCTCCGCGGTCGCCCTGCTCGGCGTCGCCCTGGTCGGCATCAATCGACGAGACCTGCGCAGCCGCACCGTCGGAGTGACGCTCCTGGACCGACTCCGGGCGAACCCGACGACTCGCAGGCTCGCCGACCGCATCGGCGGATCGGCGCGGGTTTCCCGGATCTGGGTAAAGACGGCCTCGGAGCACCAGGTGACCATCGTGATCGTCGCAGCCGCCATGTTCTGGATGATGGGCGTCGCGATGGGCCCCCTGTTCAACGGGATGAACGTCCTGGCGCGCGACCTCGGGGACACGATCCCGGAGAGTCTGCTCATCTTCTTCGGGGGAGGCGATCTCACGACGCCCGAAGGCTGGTTCCAGATCGAGACGTTCGGGATGATGGCGCCGCTGGCGGTCATCCTCGTCACTGTCGCGGTAGGAGCCAAGGCGCTGGCAGGTGAGGAGGAGCGCCGCACCATCGCCCTCCTGCTGGGCAACCCGGTCTCGCGTCGGCGGGTGGTGGCCGAGAAGGCGCTCAGCCTGGTGGTCTCGGGCGCGATCGTCGGCCTGTCCATCTTCGCCGGGGTCGCCATCGGCTCCTGGATCGGCGGCCTCGGGATGGAGGTCGGGAACATCGCGGCCGCGTCCCTCCTCGCGACCCTGGTCGGTCTCGTCTTCGGCGCCCTAGCGCTGCTCCTGAGCGCGGCGACGGGCCTCGTGCGTGTGGCGATCTTCGTGCCCGTCGGCGCCTCGGTGGCGTTCCACGTCATGGATTCCCTCGCCAGGCTGAACGACGCGCCATGGGGGCGTCTGTCGCCGTTCCACTACTACCTCGGCGCCGATCCCTTGCAGAAGGGCCTGGACTGGGGATCGGGCGCACTGCTCGCTGCTCTGGCGGCAGCGCTGATCGCCGTCGCGGTGCCGGCCTTCGACCGTCGCGACCTGCGCCAGACGGGTTGAGGGTCGCCCGGCCGTACGCCTCAGACTCCGCGGCCCAGGTAGATGTGCCCCTTGATGACGCCGTCGATGTTCACGACGTCGGGCATGAAGCCCCACTGCCGGAAGCCGTGCTTGGCGAGCAGCCCGAGGCTGCCGAGGTTGCCCTCCATCACGATCGCGAAGAACACGCGCTTGCCGATCCGCGCGGCGTCCGCGAGGGCGTGCCCGAGCAGTCGGGTGCCGACGCCCTGGCCGCGGTGGTCCCGGGCCACGTAATAGCTGACCTCGCCGACGTCGGCCAGGGCTCGACGACCCGGCCGGTAGGCGGAGATCGAGCACCACCCGCGGATCACCCCTGCTCGCTCGTCGACGTAGACCGGGTACGCCGCCGGGGGGTGCGCCTCGAACCAGGCCTCCTGGTCGGCGAGGGTGCGGGGCTCGAGGTCGCCGGTCGCGTTGCGGTCCGCGACCGCTTGGTTGTAGGTGGCGACGATCGCAGGAAGGTCGCCGTGCTCGGCCAGCCGGATCAGGTCGCGCCCCGTCATGACGCCAACCTAGACCCCACGCACCACCTGCCCCTGGTCTCCCCCACCTCTGACTGCCGGGCACCGCGTCGGCCGGCGTCTGCCGCTCTTAGCCCGGTCAACGACCGGTTCGGCACCTGAGGAGGTGGGCGTTCCCCGACGCCAGGCGTATCGTCGACAACGACGGGCACGCTGCACGGGCCGTTCCTCGCGGCCAGTGCCTTGCCCACGATGCGAGGGCGCGATGAGAAAGATCGTCCTGACCATGTCCGTGTCGGTGGACGGCTACTTCGAGGGACCGCATCACGACATCGACTGGCATCTGGTCGACGACGAGCTGCACGACCACTTCAACCACGAGCTCAAGACGATGGGCGCGTTCCTCAGCGGCCGCATCACCTACGAGCTCATGGCCGCGTTCTGGCCGTACGCAGACAACGATCCCGCGAACGCCGGACCGGTGGCCGAGTTCGCCGGCATCTGGCGGGACATGCCCAAGATCGTCTACTCCCGGACGCTCCAGCACGCCGAGTGGAACACGACGATCGCCCGCGAGATCGTCGTCGCCGACGTCCTGGCGCTCAAGGCAGGGCCGGGCGGTGACCTCGCGCTCGGCGGAGCCGACGTGGCCGCGACGTTCCTGGAGCACGACCTGATCGACGAGTACCGGATCTACGTCCATCCTGTGCTGCTGGGCCAGGGCCGACACCTGTTCCAGCGCTCGGACGTTCTGCGGGACCTCAGCCTGCTCGAGACCAGGGCCTTCGGCAACGGCGTGGTCCTGCTTCGCTACGCCAGTGCCGTCGGCACCGGGCACGCCGAGAGCTGACACCCGCACGTCTACGGCAGCGGGGCTCCGCGCGCCGTGATCCACAGTTCGTACCACTCCTCGTGGGACAGATCCGGTTCACGCTGCGCTGCGTCGCGGCAGGCGCTGATCCGGTCCGGGTTCACGGACCCGATGACCGGAGCGATCCGGGCCGGGTGCCGCTGGAGCCACCACAGCAGGATCGTCTCGGGCGTCGTGCTCTTGGCAGAGGCCACGGACGCGACGAGATCCGCGGTGGCACGCTCCCTCGCCGACTCCTGGCGCCCGCTGAAACGTCCTTGGGCCAGAGAGCCCCACGACTGGAGCTGGATCCCGTTCGCGACGCAGTGCTCGACGGCCCCGAACGGGAAGCCGTTCGACGTCGCCTCGACGGTGTTGACGAGGACGCCGGCCTCGAGCCAGTCGCGGCGGTGCAGGCTCATCTCGAGCTGGTTCGCCACCAGCGGCAGATCCAGACCCGCCTGGAGGTGCTCGATCTGCTGGGCCCCCATGTTCGACACACCGAAGGCGCGCACGAGGCCTTGCCTGTGCAGGCTCGTGAGGGCAGCGGCGACGTCGTCGGGGTCTGCGAGCGGGTCGGGCCGGTGCAGGAGCAGGACGTCGACGTAGTCGGTCCGCAGCCTGGCGAGACTCTCCTCGACGCGCTGCACGATCGTGGCACCGCGCAGGTCGTACAGACCGATCCGACCGTCGCGCGGCAGCCGGATGCCGCACTTCGTCTGAAGCAGGATCCGTTCCCGCAGGCCCGGCGTCCGCGCCAGGACCTCACCGAAGACAGCCTCGGACTTGCCTCGGCGGTAGATGTCCGCATGGTCGAAGGCGGTGATCCCGGCCTCCAAGGCCGCGCTGACGGCAGCCTCGGCCTGGTCGACGTCCGCGGGCCCGGGCGGAACTGGATCCCACGTACCGCCGAGTCCCATGCATCCGTACAGCACGCGGTGCTCTGACACGTCTGGGGAGGAGGCCACGAAAGGACCCTGTCACCACCGGAGCAGGTGCACCGACCGATTCGCCGCACGTCATACCCTGCGGCCATGACCCAGAAGGACGGCTCAAGCCTGCGGCAACCCGGATCGCGCCCCTCGGCGATCTTCGACCACCTCCCGCACCCGCGGATAGCCGCGCGCAAGGTCGCCGGACCGGCGCGCACCGTCGATCACCGGTTCAAGGGCAAGGGCCCGATCGGACGGCTCAACGCGCGGTTCGGGGTCTTCGTCACCGTAGGCGTCGGCACGATGTGGTGCGCCTACCTGTTCACTCTGCTGGCCCTGATCTCGTTGCCGGCCGCCGCGAGGTCGGGCAACAGCATCATCATCGTGGCGTGGATCGCCCAGACGTTCCTCCAGCTCGTGCTGCTGCCGATCATCATCGTGGGGCAGAACGTGCAGGCCGCCGCCGCGGACCAACGCGCGAAAGACACCTATGAAGACGCCGAGGCGGTCCTGCACGAGGCCCTGCAGATCCAGGAGCACCTGCGAGCCCAGGACGAGCTGCTGCTCCGGATCGTCGGCTCGCTGCCCGGCGTTGACGTCCTGCCGCGCGAGCAGCCCGACGGCAGCCACGCGCCCTGACCCGGCGTCGTCTGCCGGTTGTCAGACCGACTCGGCGCCGGCTTGCCAGCCGTCGTGCTGCCCACCATGGCGCGCTGCGACCGCCTCCAGGCGGACGTCAGTGGCGGCGTCCGGCTCGCCGTCGAAGTAGGCGTCGAGCACCTGCCGGAACGCCACGGCACCGGGGTCCGCCCGGAGGAAGAGCGTCATGGACGACCTCAGCTTGACCGCGTCGATGCCACCGAAGACCTCCCCGGCGCTGCGCCCCTCGACCGCGAGCACGGCCTCGGCGCACTCGTGCAGCCGCCGCCCGAGGACGGGATGCTCGAGGTAGGCGCGAGCCTCGTCCAATGACCGGATCGCGTAGCGCTGGGCCATCGCGCTGCGCCCGAGGCCCGCGATCTGCGGAAAGACGAACCACATCCAGTGGCTCGCCTTGCGTCCGCTCCGCAGCTCGGCGAGCGCAGCCTCGTAGCTGCGGCCACGGTCCTGCGCCTTGACGAAACGCTGAAGCTCCCAAGGGTCTGTCACGCGGACCTCCGACGGCATCGGAATCTCGACGCCCCCTCCTCGCCCACGGTGCACCCCTTCCGACTTCGCCGAGCAGGGGCGACGCCGCCTCCGGCAGCCCCCGCAGAACGCGTCAGGCTGCAGCGCTCCCGTCGAGGGTCGGAGCGGGCTCCCCGAGGATCAGCTTGTACGTTGCGCCGGCGATCAGCGCACCCACGATCGGAGCGAGGATGAAGAGCCAGAGCTGGCTGACGGCTTCCCCGCCGACGAAGAGCGCCGGACCGATGGAACGCGCCGGGTTCACCGAGGTGTTCGTCACGGGGATGCTGACCAGGTGAATGAGCGTCAGGGACAGACCGATCGCGATCGGTGCGAACCCCTTCGGCGCGCGACGATCGGTCGAACCAAGGATCACGTAGAGGAAGATCGCGGTGAGCACCACTTCCGCAACCAGGGCCGCGCCGAGGCCGTAGCCGCCGGGTGAACGGTCGCCGTAGCCGTTGGTGGCGAATCCGGAATCCACCGCCGAGAAGCCATCCTTCCCCGCGGCGACGACGAGCAGGACTCCCGCCGCGGCGATCGCGGCCACGACCTGGGTCGCGATGTAGGCGACGGTGTCCTTCCACGCGAACCGGCCGGCCGCCGCGGCGCCCAGCGTGACGGCGGGGTTGAAGTGCCCCCCGGAGACGTGACCCACGGCGTAGGCCATCACCAGGACGGTCAGACCGAACGCCAGCGCGACCCCGACGAATCCGATCCCGGACGGGTTGCCGGGGTCATCGGCGGGGAAGCCGGCCGCCAGCACGGCTGAACCGCACCCGCCGAAGACGAGGACGAACGTGCCGAGGAACTCCGCGCCGAGGCGGTTGGCAATGGTGGGGCTGTTGGCACTCATCGTGTGCACTCCGAGGGCGATTCGGGACGGGTGACATTGCGCGCACACGGTAGCAAGGCGCTACGGCGGAGGGAGGCCTCCCCCTCGCCTGGTCCCGTTACAGCCTCCACAGCCATCGCAGCACCCAACGGCCGGACGTCTCGAAGGTGGCCTCCGTACGAACCGTTCGACAGATGCCGACGCCGACTCAATACCCCCTGGGGTATCATCGCTGTATGCCCAACGCCTTCTCCTCGTTGCTGAACCGCCTCGGCTGGACGTCGAGCGACGACCTGACCTCCCAAGCGCCCACGTTGCCCTCGACCGTGCACGCTCCGCGAGCCCTTGAGCTCGTCGCCGAGGGAGCGACCCTGGTGGACGTCCGCGAGGCCGGCGAGTGGCGGTCCGGTCACGCGGCGCTCGCCATCCACATCACGTTGTCCCAGCTGGCGAGGCAGACCCGCCGGCTCCCCCAGGACCGGCCCGTGGTCGTCATGTGCCAGTCCGGATCGCGCTCGAAGGTCGCGGCCAAGCAGCTGCGCAACGCCGGGTTCCGCGCGACAAGCCTCTCGGGCGGCATCGGCACGTGGCAGGCCGCCGGGGGAAGCGTCCGGTCAGGACGCTGATCGCCGACGCCGGGCAAGGCAAGGCAAGGCAAGGCTTTCCTCCCTGGCGACGGCGCCGGCCGGGATCTAGCGTCGGTCACGTGAGTTCCGCGAACCCCTCAGCGACACCCGCGCCTGAGCCCCACGACCGGACGTTCGCCAGCGATGGCCCGAGCAACGCCGCGAAGCTGAACTGGCTGCGGGCCGGCGTGCTCGGCGCCAACGACGGCATCATCTCCACGGCCGGCCTCGTCGTCGGCGTGGCCGGCGCCACGACGGCGCTCGGGCCGGTCGTCACCGCCGGCGTCGCCGGAGTCGTCGCAGGTGCGGTGTCGATGGCGCTCGGCGAGTACGTCTCGGTCAGCAGCCAGCGCGACGCCGAGAAGGCGCTCATCGAGAGGGAGCGCCGCGAGCTCGCCGAAGACCCCGAAGGCGAGCTCGCAGAGCTGGCTGCGATCTATCGAGCCAAGGGCCTGTCCGCGACCACCGCACACGCCGTGGCGGCCGAGCTCAGCGCGATCGACCCGTTCGCCGCCCACATCGAGGCGGAGCTCGGGCTCGACCCTGACGACCTCACGAACCCGACGCACGCGGCGATCTCGTCGGGGGCCGCGTTCACCGCCGGCGCCGTGCTCCCGATCGCGGCGATCACCCTGGCTCCCGCCGCAGTCCGGATCCCGTTCACCTTCGTCGCCGTGCTCGTGGCGCTCGCGGTGACGGGGACGATCAGCGCCAGGCTCGGCGGGGCCGGCAAGCGACGAGCGGTGTGGCGTCTCGTCGTCGGCGGCGCCCTTGCGATGGCCGTCACCTGGGGGGTCGGACGCCTCCTCGGGGTCAGCGGGCTCTAGAGGCGCCCCGCCCCGCACTTGGGCCATGGGCCATGGGCCAAGGCGACCCTGCGCTGACCCGAGGACCGGCAAGGTGGAGATCAGCGGGGAGGAGGCCCACGTCCGCGCGAGTCATCCCGTGGTGGAGGGGTCGAGACCGCGCGCGAGCTCCTCGGGCGTGACGTTGATCTGGAAGTGCATGGTGTCGAGCAAGGTCCGCCACCGGC
>JAHECE010000195.1 GCA_024641895.1 Actinomycetales bacterium | reverse complement strand
GCGCACCCGGACCCCAGGGCCGACGCCGAACACCCCAGGCACGGTCACGTCGAACCACCACGTCCCGTGCGCCGGGTCCGCCAACCGCGGACACAGCGCGCCGACCTTGCGCCCTGTTGGGCGGTCACGGCACCCGCAACGTTGCCACACCCTCCCCCGTGAAGGCCTGCCCGGGGTCCGGGCGCGGGTGCGGGTGCGGGAGGACACGGTCGGCAGGCGGGTCTGCGGTGGTGTCGGCATGGACGACGGTAGTGCTGAACTCGACGACCGCCACAGTCAGTCTCGTTCACCCGGCCGGGAGCTGGAGCCGGGGCGTGCCTGCCGCGGCCGTAAACGTCCGGCCCGGGTCACCAGGCGAGCAGGAGTCCCAGCGCGGCGAAGGCCAGCCAGTAGGCGCCCGAGATCACGGCGGTCGATGGCCGCACGGGCCACCGGAGGGGGTAGCCCGGACTCGCGCACCGGCGGGCGGCCTCGAGGATGACCCCGAGCTCCTGGATGCTCGGATCACCTGCCAGCAGGTGCGGCGCCCACGAGACGTGCTTGCCGAACAGGTGCAGGGCCTCCCGCTCGCCTGAGTCCGTGCGGATCACGAGGCAGCCGTCCTCGACCAGGACGGACGTGACGCGCTCCCACGAGAAGCCCGGTCCACGAACGCGTACCGCACGGTCAGGGTCTGCCGCCGGATGCGCAGGCGCGGGAGCGAGCCGTCCACACCTCCAGATCGCCGCGCCGGAGCGGATCGACCGTGAGGTGGAAGGCATGGCCCGAGACCCCCGCTTCCGGCGGACGGGTGTGCTGGGCACGTGGCGCACGCTGAAGACGTCGGGGCGGGTGACGATCCTCGACGACACGCTGACGAGCCCAGAGTTCACCGACGCGGTCTCGCGGATCGCCGGCATGCCCGCCGAACAACGAGTACGCGACCGCAAGTCCCTCGGCGAGATCATGGTCCTGGCGCACGCCTCGCTCTCCCGGTCGGCTGCCCGCGCCTGTGCCAGGGCACGATCGGACATGACCACCGTGACAGCATTGACGGCGGAGTTCACGGATTCGATCCGCTGGAGGTGGGCCCGGATCACCTCCACGCTGGAAGTCTGCCCGGACCGGATCGCCCGAGCGAGCTCCGTGGCGCTCATCAGCCAGAGCGCGTCCGCCGTCGTGGACAACTGCGATCTCCTCGATCCCGTGTGAAGCCTCCGTGAGGCTGCGTCGCTGCCGCCGTGTTCAGTCCGTGCGGTGAGTGCGTCCCTGGACGGTCCGCCTCGCGAGCACGGTCGCCGCGAGGCTCGTAGCCGTGACGGCGGCGGTGCATTGCGCCCAGAGCCGCGGGTTGCTCAACGCTGACCTCTGCTCGGCCGACAACGGCATCGGTGCGGCAAGGTGCAGGGCCACGGATCCGGCGCCGTCGGGGGCGAACGCGATCTGGATGCTGCCCAGGTGGTAGGCGGACAGGTCGACGCGGTACAGGTACGGGTCGTTCTCGTCGTCGGGGTGCAGCGGGAAGCCCCGGTAGAGGACAGGCACGGGGCTGAGCAACCGCAGCACGAGAGTTCCGCGGCGCACGAGGACCTCGAACCCGGCGCCGAAGAACCCCCGGATCCGGACGTCGGTGAGGGTGGCGGGCCCGGGCATCGCGTACCACCCGCACAGCTCGTTCCAAAGGTCCGGACGTTGTGGCACGTCCCGGCGGACGGCGTCGTCGGGGACGTCGAGCTCCCGGGCGAGGAGCAGGTTCGCCTCGACCGGCAACCAGGCCGCCGCACCGACGGCGCCGTTGGTGAAGACCATGACGGCGGCACCGGCGTCGGGGGCCACGACGATCTGCGCGTAGTGCGGTGGCAGCACCCCCTGGTGCTCGACCGTGGCGTGGGCGCCGAGGCCGGCGCGGAAGAACGCCAACCCCAGGCCCGGCAGGCGCGGGTCGGGCTGGTACTGAGGGGCGAACATGGCCGCGAGCGTCGCCGGCCGCAGCACCCGGCCGTGCTCGTTGCCGCCACCGCCCAGGAAGGCGGCCAGGTAGCGGGCCATGTCGCGGGGGGTGGAGAAGATCGCGCCGGCACCGGCAGGCACGAAATCGCGCTCCGGGACGGCGCGAGGTCCGTGCGCGCCGAGCCGATACCCGGTCACCAGCCGGGCCGTGTCCGCCTCGGCGCGCAGCAGCGTGGTGTCGAGCATGCCGAGCGGGGTGAAGACGTGCTCGCGCAGGTAGTCGTGGAACGGCTGGCCGGTGACGTCTTCGACGAGCTGCCCGAGGGTGGCGATCCCGTGGTCGCCATAGCGGAACCGGGTGCCGGGCTCCGCCTCCAGTCGCAGACCGCCGCGGTAGTACTCGGCCAAGGACGGTACGCGCGCCCCGGCGGGGACGGTCTCGCCGAAGTCCCGGCGGAGCATCCCGGATCGCGGCACCTGCTCGCTGATCCCGGCGGTGTGGGTGAGCAGGTGCCGGACGGTCGCGGGCCGGAAGCGCGCCCTTGCCGGGATCAAGCGGTAGGCGCGCAGGTAGTCGTTCGCCGGGGCGTCGAGGTCGACGACGCCCTGCTCGAGCAGCTGCATCACGGCGATCGCGGTGAAAGTCTTGGTGATCGACCCGATGCGGAACACCGTGTCGAGCCCGACGGGACGCCCCGTGGCGATGTCGGCGAGACCGTGGGCGTGGAACTCGAGCATCCCGTCGCGGATGACCCCGGCCGCGAGTCCGACGGTCGCCCGGCGGGCGAGGAGCTCGTTCAGCCCGGCTGTCAGCCGGCCCGAACGTCCCACGACGACCCGAGTCACAGCGACCCCCGCGAGGACAGGGGGCTGGTGCGACGGCGAAGCCGGGCGGTCAAGGGCCCGAAGAGCGTCGCGGCCGCGCCGACGGCGAGTGCGGCGTCGACCCAGGGTCGGGGGTTGGTGGCGTTCGGACGCCTGACGAAGGACATCGGAACCAACGTCAGGTGCAGAGCGCTCACTCGGCCAGCGGTGTCCCGGCTGAACACGACACGGCTGGGTCCGGCACCCAGCCGGCTCAGGTCGACCCGATAGACGTCCGGGTCCTCACCGTCGGGGTCCAGGGGCAGGCCACGGCGGACGGCGGGCAGCGGCATCTGCCCCCGCAGGACCAGGCGGCCACGGTGCACGGCGACCTCGAGCCCGGCGCCGAGCAGCATCCGCGGCTGGGGGTCGGTGAGCGCGCCCGGGCCGAAGGCGTACCAGCCGCACAGCTCGGACCAGAGCCAGGGCCGCTGCGGGGCCGACGGGCGTGACTCCTCGGCCGGAGCGTCAAGGAGGAGCCGGAGCAGCGCCTGGGTCGTAGGGGCGGGGGCGCCGCGGGGCTCGAAGTTCCCGGTGTTGGCCAGCGCGACGACGCCGACACCCTCCTCCGGGACGAGCACCATGTCGGAGAGGAAGCCCTTCCAGATCCCGTCATGCCCCACGGTGAGGCGCCCGCCGAGGGCGCCGCGCTGGAAGCCCAGGCCCATCCCCGGCACCCGCGGGTCAGGCCGGTAGTGCGGTGCGAACATCGACTCGAGGCTCGCGCGCCGCAGGACCGAGCCGTGCTCGTTCGCGCCGCCGGCCAGCAGGGCGGCGACGAAGGACGCCATGTCCCGCAGGGTGGCGTATGCCGCACCGCCACCAGCGGTGATCACCTCGAGGTCGGCGACCGGGCGCAGCCCGCCGGGGCGGACCTCGTACCCGGTCGCCAGACGCGCGCGCACCCGATCCGAGCGGACGATGTCGGTGGACTCCATGCCGAGCGGCGCGAAGATGTTCTCGCGCAGGTAGCGCGCCAGCGGTACCCCGCTGACGTCGGCGACGATCTGACCGAGGGCGGTGAACCCGTGGTTGGAGTACGCCCACCGCGTTCCGGGCTCCGCATCGACGCGCAGGCCGCCACAGTAGTACTCCCCCAGCGAGGGCACCGGGCCAGCGGCGGGCGAGCCCCAACCCATCGCCGGCCGGAACAGATCCGCCGGGCCCCGCACAGCGCGCACACCGCCCGTGTGCGTGAGCAGGTGCCGCACCGTCGGCGGCCGGAAGTCCGGCCGGGCTGGGACGAGCCGGAAGCCTCGCAGGTAAGTGGCGGCGGGGGCGTCGAGGTCGACCAGACCCCGCTCCCACAGCTGCATCACCGCGATCGCCGTGAACGTCTTGGTGATCGACGCGATCCGAAAGACCGTGCCCTCGTCCACCGGTGCACGAGAAGCCACGTCGGCGACGCCGCGCCCGTGGAACCACACCTGGTCGCCTCGGACCACCGCGACCGCCAGGCCGGCGGCCGGCCAGCGGGAAAGCACGCTGCTCACGGCAGCCTCGAGCCCGACCGCCTCGCGCATGACCTTCCTCCTCCCGAGCCCGGTGTCGAGGACGCCAGCCTCGGCTATGCCCCTGATGCTGCTCCCCCCATGCCGCGCGGACGAAGGGACGTACGGCCCGTCCCACGGGCCGTCGGTCCCAGGCGCACGGGGCGCTGGTACGGGCAGTCTGGAATCGGTGGCCACGGGAGGTTTCGATGGATCGGCTGACGGCGGAGGACCTGGTCATGCTGTGGCCGGACGCACGCTGGCCGCAAGACATCGGCGCCCTAGCCATCCTCGACGGCCGCGGCCTGTTCGACGCGGACGGCCGCTTCCGGGTGGAGCACGTGCGCGCGGTGGTCGCCGCTCGCCTGCACCGAGTGCCCCGGTTCCGGCAGGTCCTGCACACCCCCCGGCGGGGACTGGGCGGGCCGCTCTGGGTGGACGCCCCGACGTT
>JAHECE010000194.1 GCA_024641895.1 Actinomycetales bacterium | reverse complement strand
CCCCGAGAAGTACCCCCAGCTGACCATCCGCGTCTCCGGCTACGCCGTGAACTTCGTACGCCTCACCAAGGAACAGCAGATGGACGTCATCTCCCGCACCTTCCACGGCGGCATGTGAACGCCGAGCGGGTACGGTGAAGCCCGACGTACGACGCATCACGGGAGGGGAGACGGCCATGCAGCTGCCGGTGCACCTCACGGGCCCGTCTCTCCTCCCGGCGTCGACGTCCGCCTTCTTGCCCGGCCGGGACGCGGCCGCGGCCCGGCACGTCGAGCTCGAGCAGGTGCGAGCCGGCGATGTCGGTTCCATCCACTCCTGGGAGCTCGTCACTGCCGTCGACGGCCCCGGGACGAGGCTCACGGTGTTCCTTGCCGGGTGCGGCTTGCGGTGCCAGTACTGCCACAACCCGGACACGTGGATGAAGCGCAACGGCACGCTCATGACGGTCGACGAGCTCATGGCGCGGGTCTTGCGATACAAGCCGGTGTTCGCGGCGACCGGCGGGGGAGTCACCCTCTCGGGCGGCGAGCCCATGATGCAGTCCGGGTTCGTGCGGCGGATCTTCCGCGCCTGCAAGGAGAACGGCGTGCACACGACGCTCGACACCTGCGGGTTCCTCGGTGCGCGTGCGACCGATGACATCCTCGACGATCTCGACCTCTGTCTGCTCGACGTGAAGTCCGGTATCCCGGAGACGTACCAGCTCGTCACCACGCGCGAGCTTCAGCCGACGCTCGACTTCGGCCGGCGCTTGTCGGCTCGGGGCATCCGGACGTGGATCCGCTTCGTGCTGGTGCCAGGCCTGACGGACGCAGTCGATAACGTCGACGCCGTGGCCGACTTCGCGCTCGAGATCAAGAACGTCGTCGAGCGGGTCGAGGTGCTGCCGTTCCACCAGATGGGACGGGACAAGTGGCACGAGCTGGGGCTGGAGTACCAGCTCGAGGACACCCCGCCGCCGTCGCTGGACCTGCTGGCCCGGGTACGGGCCCAGTTCTGGATCCGGGGTCTCACGGTCTACTAGGGGGCCGCCTAGCGTCGGGCTCGCGCCCTTATGGGGTTCGGCCTACTCGGGCCGGCGGACCTGGGCACGTTCGTCGATCGCCGGTTCGTCGACCTTCTCCCGTTCGTCGTCGGCTGAGAGGTCGTCGGCTGAGAGGTCGTCGGCTGAGAGGTCGATGGCCGCAGCCAGGGGTGCCGCAGAGATTGCGATCTGCCACGGCCGGGCGCCGGCTGCACGCAGGAACTCCTCCACCGCCTCGGCCTCGGCGGCGGGCGGCGCCCAGGCCAGGCGTCGTTGAGTCTCCGGGGCGAGCAGGTTCTCCTGCGGGAGATCGATCGCTTCCGCCAGGGCACGCACGGTGGCGCGCACGCGGTCGAGGCGCGCCGCCTCGTCCGGATGCCGGTCCGCCCAGGCCCGCGGCGGTGGCAGCGTGTTGCCGGCCGGCGCTCGACGTGGCGGGAGGTCGGCATCGGGCAGTCGCACTGCGCGGTCGATGGCGCTCTGCCACAGGGCTGCGCGTCGTCGCGTGCCCCGGCCGGCGAAGGCTGGGATCGCGACGAGCTGGGCGACCGACCTCGGGATGACCTGCGCGGCGTCGACGATCGCTGAGTCCGGCAGGATCCGGCCCGGCGAGATGTCGCGCTTGCGGCCGTCGGCCTCTCGCGTCTCCCAGAGCTCGCGTGCGATGGCGAGCCGGCGCGAGTCCCTGATCTGGTGCAGGCCGGAGATCCGCCGCCAGGGTTCCACGCGCGGCGCGGGGCCCGGGGCAAGCCGGACGGCCTCGAACTCCTGAGTGGCCCACTCGGACTTGCCGGTCCTCGCGAGGTGCTCCGCGAGGCGGTGTCGTAGGTCGATCAGCACCTCGACGTCGAGAGCCGCGTACCGGAGCCAGTCGTGGGGGAGTGGTCGGGTCGACCAGTCCACCGCCGAGTGCTCCTTCGCGAGGTGCAGCCCGAGCTCCTCGGCCACGATGGGCCCGAGGCCGACCCGGGCCCGTCCGAGCAGCCGGCCGGCCAGCTCGGTGTCGAAGAGTGACGACGGGGTGAGCCCGACCTCGGCGAGGCACGGCAGGTCCTGGCTTGCGGCGTGCACCACCCACTCCACACCGTCGAGCGCCTCGGTGAGGAGGGACAGGTCGGGGAGCGCGATCGGGTCGATGAGGGCGGTCCCGACACCGTCCCGGCGCAGCTGGACCAGGTAGGCGCGTTGGCCGTACCGGTAGCCCGAGGCGCGCTCGGCGTCGATCGCCACAGGTCCGGTACCGGCTGCCAGGGCTGCAGCGAGCCGTTCGAGATCCGCTGTCGCCGTGAGCACCGGCGGGACGCCCCCCGCCGGCTCGGCGAGCGGCGTCAGGGGCGCTGGGACGGGGTTCTGCCCACCCGCGCCGGGGACGGCATCCCCCGCCGAGGTGCCCTGCCGTGCGTCAGCGGAGTCGGCCGGGGTGCGATCAGGCGCGTCAGCGCCGCTGACAGACCCCGGAGCGGGGGGTTGCTGCGACGCTCTGGGCACGCCCTCCACCGTAACCGCTGAGGGTCGGACACTGGGCGAGCCCCGCCGATCCGGATCTGCACACTCACCTCTCGTGCAGGATCAGGAGCAGGGAGAAGACTCCGCGGGGGCGCCGGTGGCGGCCGAGGCAGCAGTGGTGATCCGGCCAGCGGTGATCCGGCCAGCAGTCCTTCAGCCGGCAGCCGGTCAGTGCCGGCGACCGAGGGCCGTGACGTTCTCGGGGATCGGCGGCAGCCCGGCTGCGCAGCAGGCCATGAGCGCCCACGCCCGGAAGTGGGGGCGCAGGTCGTAGGTCGCGGGGCTCCAGGACGCCCTGATCTCGATCTCGACGTCGGAGTCTCGCAGCTCCAGGCCGCCGAAGCTCTCCGAGAGGACGCGGGTCACGGAGCCGCTCAACGAGTGGTAGTCGGCACCTTCGTCGCGCAGGGCATCGGTGAGCCAGGCCCAGCCGACCTCGCCCAGGAAGGGATCGGCGCCGAGCTCCCGTTCGAGCTGTGCCCGGCCCATCACGATCACCCGGAAGCTGCCGTTCCAGGCCTCCTGCCCGTCGGGGTCGTAGAGGACGACGAAGCGTCCGCTGCCCACCATGGTGTCCGGGTCCGACGTGGGGTTGACCTCGGCACTCAGCGCGAGCGCGTAAGGCGCGACCCGCGTCGGTGCGGGAACCTCCTCGAGCCGGAACTCCGGGCGAAGGCGATGTCCGCGCAGGCTCAACAAAGCCTGCTCGAATTCGAAAGGCGCCACCCCCGGCGATTGTCCGGTCACGGCCTCAGGCTAAGTCGCGTTCCGGGGCCGCCGCTCGCGCCACGCCGCCGAGACTAGGCTGGGCGACCACGGCATCCCGAGGCAAGGACCGCAATGATGATCATCAGGCAGGCCCGATGACCCCCGTCGGACCCGTGATCAGGCCCATCATCCTCGGCGGCGACATCGGTGCCTACGGCAGCGCCCGCGCCTTCCACGAGGCGTACGGCGTGCGATCCGTCGTGATCGCCGGTGTCTCGACCGGAGCCGTGGCTCACTCCACGATCGTCGACCACCGAGTCGTGCCCGGAATCGAAGACCCTGACGTCCTCGTCAAGGCGGTACGCGAGGTCGCCGAGGAGTACCCGGAAGCGCGCTCGATCGTCCTCGCGAGTGCCGACTGGCTCGTCCGCACGATCGTCGAACAGCGCCATCGGCTCGAGGACCTGGTCGTCGTCCCGTATGTCGAGACGGACGTTCTCGACCTCATGACGGACAAGGCGCGCTTCACGGCGCTGTGCGCCGAGCTCGGGGTGCCGCACCCGAGGACCGTGACGGTGCGGGCCGGGCTGGTCCGGGCGGCCGACGTCGACCTGGCCTACCCCGTGGTGGTCAAGGCTGCCTCGACAGCGGAGTACCACCACGTGGAGTTCGCCGGGAAGAAGAAGGTCGAGGTCGCAGCAACACCCGCGGAGCTCGAGGCGATCCTCGGCCGGATCGCCGGCGCCGGGTTCGGCGGCGAGCTCGTCGTCCAGGAGTTCGTCCCCGGCGGCGACGACGAGATGGCCGCCGTCAACCTCATGAGCTGGCCCGACGGCGCCGCGCGGTTCGCGCTGTTCGGCCAGGTCCTCCTCGAGGAGTACACCCCTGGCGCCCTCGGGAACTCGGTGGCGCAGATCACCGGGCCGAGCGAGGAGACCGTCGAGAACGCGCGCCGCCTCGTCGACCACGTCGGCTGGAGGGGCTTCGCCAACATCGACGTCAAGCGTGACCCCCGCGACGGGGTCTATCGCTTCCTCGAGCTGAACCCCCGGGTGGGGCGCAGCGGGTACTCGGTCACCGCGGCCGGGTACAACGTCGCCAGGATGTACGTCGAGGCCTTCATCGAGCAGGTACCCCGGGAGGGCTTCACGGCGGGCAAGACCGAGCACCTGTTCACGGTGGTGCCGCTCGCGCTCCTGAGGCGCTATGTGCAGCCGAAGGAGTGGCGTCGGGTCCGTGAACTCGTGAGGGCTCGCGCGGTGACGAACCCGCTCTACTACCGGGCCGAGCGGCACCCGCGGCGCATCGCCTACCTGACGATCGCGATGCTGAACCAGTTCCGCAAGTTCGCCCACCACCATCCCGGGACCGGCCGGGGCTGGGGCGGGCTTCAGGACCCGATGAACTCCGTACCGGTGTAGAAGTGCAGCACCGGTAGGCCGAAGGCCTCACGCGCACGGTGTGCCCAGTCGCGGTGGAAGGTGTCTTCGAGCATCTGCGGC
>JAHECE010000193.1 GCA_024641895.1 Actinomycetales bacterium | reverse complement strand
GCTCAAGAGGCTGCACAGCTACCGGGCCAAGGACGCTGCCACGGTCCGGGTCGTCGTGCCTGCTGGGACCGGCCTCAAGGTCGGCACGGTGTTCGCCGACGTCGACGTCGCCGGGCTTACGGAGGACGTCTCCGTCGGCACCGCCAGCGGTGCGGTCCGGATCGCGAGCGGCCGCGGCTCAGCAGAGGTCAAGACCGTCTCGGGCTCCGTCTCGGTCGAGAACCACGACGGAGCGGTCCGGATCAACTCAGTCTCCGGCGCCGTGGTTGCGCGCGGGGCCCTGCCGCGTGCCGACGTCTCCACGGTCTCGGGTCCGGTCGAGGTCTCGAACGCCCTCGCGTCGTCGGTGGTCGGCGTGAGCACCGTCTCGGCTCAGATCTCCGTGGACCTCCCCGCCGGGTCGGGCCTCGTGCTGACGGCCCGCAGCGTGAGCGGCAAGGTGGTCGTGGACGGCGTCGACCGGCGTACCTCCGGGATCACCTCGCTCAAGGAGCAGGCTGACGACACAGGCTGCTGGCTCTCGGCGAATACGGTCTCCGGCGACGTCGAGGTGCGCCTGGGCCCGGCGCGGGACGACGACGCAGCCCAGGCGGAAGGCGAACCCGCCCAGGACTGAGCCGGCTCAGCCCTCGGCCGACCCGATCCAGCGGGCCCAGCCGTGGTGGAGCACCAGCCAGGCGAGGAGCCCGTAGCCGGCCTGGCCGGGATGGGTGCCGCCCTCGGCGAAGTCGGCCAGCCACTGCTCGTGGCTGCGCAGCGAGGCGTACGTCTCGACGTAGGGAACCCGCCTGCGGAAGCACACGTCGGCGAAGGCGTTCGAGAGCTCTTCGGTACGGTCCGGATCGGCGTCGGGGTGCGGTGGCGGACCGACGACGAAGCTCTGCACCCGCTTGGCGCTGGCGGCGTCCAGGATGTTCGCGAGGTTCAGGCGGCTGCGAGCCAGCGAGATGCCCCGGCCCAGGTCCGTCGCGCTGAGGCCGATCACGAGGCGGTTGTCGGCGCCAGGTGCGAACCGGCGGTCCGTCTCGGCCTCCCACCGTGCGCTCAGGCCGGTCGAGTCCTCACCGGGCACGGCGAGGACGGAGATGAAGGGGAGCGGATCGGTGCGCGTCCGCGCCGCGACGCGACCCACCCAGCCGAGGCCTCGGCCGTCGCCCTGGCCGGCGACCAGCTCGTCACCGATCACACAGACCCGCAGCTCGTTGATGGCTGCGCGTCCGCCGTGGTTCGTCGTCATTCCTTGAATGCCTCCTCCACGAGCGCGGCTTGCTCGCGCTCATGTGTTCGGTGGGAGCCCGTCGACGGCGAGGCCGAGGCCCCGCGCGAGACGCGGCGGATGGTGCGGCCGCTGAGGGCCGACAGGAGGTTCTGGGTGACGAACCACCAAGCCCCCTGGTTCGCCGGCTCCTCCTGGACCCAGACGATCTCCGCACCCGGGTAGCGATCGAGCTCGGTGCGAAGCTCGGCGAGCTCAAGGGGGTAGAACTGCTCGAGCCGGACGATGGCGGTGTCCCTCGCGCCTCGGCGCGCCCGCTCCGCGGCGAGGTCGTAGTAGACCTTGCCCGCGCAGAGCAGCACCCGCGTGACGGTGCCGAGGTCCGACCGGTCGCCGATGACGGGGCGGAAGGTGCCGGAGACGAAGTCTTCGACCGGCGACGTGGCCGAGCGCAGGCGGAGCATCGACTTCGGCGTGAAGACGATGAGGGGCCTGCGGGGCCGCTGGTACGCCTGCCGCCGGAGCAGGTGGAAATAGGAGGCAGGTGTGCTGGGGGCCGCGACCGTGATGTTGTCCTCGGCGCACAGCTGGAGGAACCGTTCGATGCGAGCCGAGGAGTGGTCTGGTCCCTGGCCCTCGTAGCCGTGGGGCAGGAGCAGGGTGACCGAGGAGCGTTGGCCCCACTTCTGCTCGGCGGCCGAGATGAACTCGTCGATGATCGTCTGCGCGCCGTTGACGAAGTCGCCGAACTGGGCCTCCCAGGCCACCAGGGCCTCCGGGCGCTCGACGGAGTAGCCGTACTCGAACCCCATGGCGGCGAACTCGCTGAGGCTGGAGTCGTAGACGAAGAACTTGCCCTGGTCCGCGGAGAGGTACATCAGCGGGGTCCACTCCGCCCCGGTCATCTTGTCGTGGAGCACGGCGTGGCGCTGGACGAAGGTGCCGCGCCGCGAGTCCTGGCCGGCCAGGCGGACCGGGGTGCCCTCGAGGAGCAGCGAGCCGAAGGCGAGCAGCTCCCCGTAGGCCCAGTCGACGTCGCCCTCGCGGGACATCGTCTGCCGGCGAGCCATCAGCGGCGCCAGCTTCGGGTGAACGGTGAACCCCTCGGGGGAGTGGACGTGCGCGTCGCCGATGCGCTCCAGGGCCTCGCGCGTCGTTGCGGTCCGCCAGCCGACCATCGTGCCGGCGTCCTCGAGCTGGGACTCGGGTCGTTCGAGACCGGCGACCGGCTCGCTCTCGGGCGGCGGTGTCCAGCCGCCCTCCCGCGTCTCGGTGAAGGCTCGTTCGAGCTCCGCGTGGTAGTGCTGCAGCGCGGTCTCGGCCTGCTCAACCGTGAGGTCTCCGCGGCCGATCAGGGCCTCCGTGTAGAGCTTGCGGACGCTGCGCTTCTTCTCGATCATCCCGTACATGACCGGCTGGGTCATCGACGGGTCGTCGCCCTCGTTGTGGCCGCGCCGCCGGTAGCAGACCATGTCGATGATGACGTCCTTGTTGAACTCCTGCCGGTACTCGAAGGCGATCTGGCCGACCCGCGTCACGGCTTCCGGGTCGTCCCCGTTCACGTGGAACACGGGGATCTGCAGGCCCTTCGCGACGTCCGTGCAGTAGAGCGTGGAGCGCGAGTAGGACGAGCCTGTCGTGAAGCCGATCTGGTTGTTGATGATGATGTGGATCGTTCCGCCGGTGCGGTAGCCGCGCAGCTGCGACAGGTTGAGCGTCTCGGTCACGACGCCCTGGCCGGCGAATGCCGCGTCGCCGTGGATGAGGATCGGCAGTACCGAGAAGCCCCGGCCGCCGAGGTCGATCCGGTCCTGCTTGGCGCGGACGATCCCCTCGAGCACGCCGTCGGCGGCTTCGAGGTGAGACGGGTTCGCCGCGAGGTACACCTTGGTACCGGCGCCCTCGGGGGTCGTGAACTTGCCCTCGGTGCCGAGGTGGTACTTGACGTCGCCCGAACCCTGCACGCTGCGCGGGTCCTGGTTGCCCTCGAACTCCTGGAAGATCTGTGCATAGCTCTTGCCGGCCGTGTTCGCGAGGACGTTGAGCCGACCGCGGTGCGCCATCGCGATGCCGACCTCGTCCACGCCGTCCTCCGCGGCGCGGCTCAGCACGGAGTCCAGGAGGGGGATGAGCGACTCCCCGCCCTCGAGGCTGAACCGCTTCTGCCCGACGTACTTCGTCTGCAGGAAGGTCTCGAAGGCCTCCGCGGCGTTCAGGCGGCGCAGGATCTGCAGCTGGTCCTCCGGGTCCGGCTTCGCGTAGCCCGACTCCAGGCGTTCCTGCAGCCAGCGGCGCTGGGCCGGCTCGTGCAGGTGCATGTACTCGCTGCCGATGGTGCGGCAGTAGGAGTCGCGCAGAAGGCTGAGGACGTCGCGAAGCGGCGCGCGGCCGGTCTTGCCGAAGCCGCCGGTCGGGAAGCTGCGGTCGAGGTCCCACAGCGTGAGGCCGTGGCTCTCCAGCTCGAGGTCTGGGTGGCGACGCTGCCGGTAGGCGAGGGGATCGATGTCCGCCATGAGGTGGCCGCGGGACCGGAACGCATGGATGAGCTCGGCGATACGGGCGGGCTTGCTCAGCTCGGTCTCAGGGTCGACGTGCCGGTCGGTCGTCCAGCGGACAGGCTCGTAGGGCACCCGCAGGGAGATGAGGACGCGGTCGTAGAAGCCGTCCTCGCCCAGCAGCTTGCGGTGGATGATCCGCAGGAAGTCGCCCGACTGTGCGCCCTGGATGATCCGGTGGTCGTAGGTCGAGGTCAGCGTCAGTACCTTGGAGACGCCGAGCCTCGCCAGGGTCTCCTCGGAGGCGCCCTGGAACTCGGCCGGGTACTCCATCGCGCCGACGCCGATGATCGCGCCCTGGCCCGGCATCAGCCGCGGCACGGAGTGCACGGTGCCGATGGTGCCCGGGTTGGTCAGGGTGATCGACGTGCCGGCGAAGTCGTCCGCGGTGAGCTTGTTCGCGCGCGCCCGTCGGACGACGTCTTCGTAGGCCAGCCAGAAGGACGCGAAGTCCATCGACTCGGCGCCCTTGACGCACGGCACGAGAAGCTGACGGGTACCGTCCGGCTTCGCCAGGTCGATGGCGAGCCCGAAGTTGACGTGCGAGGGCCGCACGACGGACGGCTTGCCGTCGACCTCGAGGAACGAGGCGTTCATGGCGGGCAGCTCGGCGAGCGCCTCGACGATGGCGAACCCGATGAGGTGGGTGAAGGACACCTTGCCGCCGCGCGCGCGCCGGAGGTGGTTGTTCACCATGATGCGGTTGTCGACCAACAGCTTCGCCGGGACTGCTCGCACGCTCGTGGCGGTCGGGATCTCGAGGCTCGACTCCATGTTCGCCACGACGCGAGCTGAAGGTCCGCGCAGCGGCGACACCTCGTCGTCGCCCCCGGCCGACCGTGCCGCGAGTGCCATCGTGGGTGCCGCGTAGAGCGCGGTCGCGGGCTGGGCCAGCGACCTGGGCCGCACCGGGGGCATGTCGGCGCGGGCGTTCTCGATCGGCTGCTGGACGCGAGGGTCGGCGCGCGGGCCCTCGGCCTGCGCCG
>JAHECE010000192.1 GCA_024641895.1 Actinomycetales bacterium | reverse complement strand
AGGCAAGGACACGGTCGTCCCGCGCGTCCGTCGCTTCCGTCTCCATGTCAACTCTCCGTCCGGTGCGCTGAGCGGGACGCCGGCGCCACGCCTGGGGGGTCACTCAGGCGGTCGCCCGTAGCTACCGAGCCACGAGGGCGCTGAACCGAGAATAGGCGGGACGGGCCTCAGGCCCCAGGGAAGGAGCGCCATGACGAGCGCGAGCGATCGGCCACAGCCGCACACCATCGCGTCGGTGCTGGCGGCGATGCAGGCACGGCTGGACAACATGCCCCCTGGCCGGGAGACGCAGCGGGAGTTCCTCGGGACCTACCGACGCACCACAGCAGCGGTAGGAGCTGCGATCGACGACGACTTCTTCGAAGACCCCGCCTGGGTCGAGGCGTGGGACGTCGCCTTCGCCGATCTCTACCTCGTCGCCCTGGACGCGGATCTCGACGGCGTCGGGCAGGTGCCGAGACCCTGGCGGCTCGCTTTCGACGCGCCGTCATCGCTCCCACCGCTGCGACACGTCCTGCTCGGCATCAATGCGCACGTCAACTACGACCTCCCACAGGCATTGCTGGCCGTGATCTCCGACGAGGAGCTCGCCGACGATCCCGTCCTGCTGGACCGACGCCGTCGCGACCACGAGCGGATCGACGACGTGCTGGCCAAACGGGTGGCGGCCGAGGATGACCAGCTGTCCGCGCGCTCGTCCCGCTCACTGCTCGATCGCGCACTCCGGCCGCTGAACCGGTGGGGTGTCCAGCGCTTCCTGCGCGAGGCGCGGCAGAAGGTGTGGCACAACACCCTGGAGCTGCACCGCGCCCGCGTGGCCGGGCCTGACGTGTACGCCGTCCGGCTCGCCGAGCTGGAGCTGCTGAGTGCCGCACGGATAGGCGACCTCCTGGCACCCGGGCAGGTTCTGCTCCGACTGTCCGTTGCGGGCTTCGGTGTGGTCCTGCCTCCTCCGCGGTAGGGCATCCGCCGCGGACGCCGTGACGCACACGGGCTGGATCGACTCGTTGACGCTCGTGCGAACGCGGTGGACGATCTTCTCGAGGGCGAACGCCTCCGCCTGATGGCGTCCGGGGCGTTCGCCTCAGGGTCAGGAGGGAGCCCACGATGCTCGACCCGTTCCGGATATCGGTCGGGGGGCGGTTCGTAGAGACCCCGGAGACCTTCGAGGTGCTCGACCCCGCGACGGAGCAGGTCCTCTCGTGGGCGCCCGACTGCCCGGCAGACCTGCTGGACGAGGTGATCGAGGGGGCCCGCACCGCCCAGCGGGTCTGGCACGAGGACGAGTCCGGCCGACGACAGGCTCTTCGCGACGTCTCAGCAGTCCTTCGCGCGCATGCCGACGCCCTGTCCGACATCCTCACTCGCGAGCAGGGACGCATCCTGGCCGACACCAGAGGTGAGATCGACGCGTCGGCATGGTGGCTCGAGCAGGTCGCGGCGATGGAGATCCCCCGCTACGTCCCGCTCGACGACGACGGGGGTCGGGTGGAGGTCCGTCGCCGGCCCCACGGTGTCGTCGCCGCCATCACGCCGTGGAACTACCCGATCCTCCTCGCCGTGGCCAAGGTCGGACCCGCGTTGCTGGTCGGGAACACCGTGGTGGTCAAGCCGTCGGAGTACACCCCTCTGACAACCCTGCGAATCGGTGAGCTGCTGGCGGACGTCCTGCCACCCGGGGCCCTGACGGTCGTCTCGGGCGGTGGGTCGCTCGGGGCCCGGATGACGACCCACCCGGGGATCGACATGGTCTCCTTCACCGGGTCGATCCCCACGGGTGTCGCCGTGGCGCGAGCGGTCGCGCCGACGCTGCGGCGCGTCTCGCTCGAACTGGGTGGCAACGACGCATCGATCGTGCTGGCGGACGCAGACGTCGACCGTGTCGTCGACGGCGTGTTCGACTCCGTGTTCGAGGACTGTGGGCAGGCCTGCATCGGAGTCAAGCGTCTCTATGTCCACGCGGACCTGTACGACGACGTCGTCGACGGACTCGTCGCCCGGGCGGAACGTACGCGCGTGGGTAGCGGGTTGGACCCGCACTCGGAGATGGGCCCGGTGAACAACCGCGCGCAGCTCGACCGGATCATCGAGCTGACCGAGGACGCGGCCCGGCACGGGGCACGCATTCTCTCCGGTGGCCGCAGACTGGACCGCTCGGGGTACTTCATCCCGCCGACGATCGTCACCGGCGTCGAGGAGGGCGTCCGCCTGGTCGACGAGGAGCAGTTCGGTCCGGTACTCCCCGTCATGCCGTTCCGTGACGTCGACGACGCTGTCGCCAGAGCCAACACCGGCCCGTTCGGCCTGGGAGGCTCGGTGTGGACCCGCGACCGCGACCGAGCGCAGCAGGTTGCGAGCCGTCTCGAGTGCGGCACGGTGTGGATCAACCACCACAAGCGCGTGCACCCTGCCGTCCCGTTCGGGGGCCTGAAGATGTCCGGCTTGGGTACCGAGAGCGGGACCGCCGGGTTGGAGGAGTTCTCGTCCCCGCAGGCGGTCTACGACCGAACATAGGCCGCTCTCGGCCTCCGGGTCCGATGAGAGTGCCTCTCCTCGGCGTTTCCCGTCCCGGTCGTCTCACCTGGTGTACATCCTGCGTGGCTCAGGCCCACGCGACTCATAGTGGTCCAGCGTGCGCGGCACGCGAAGGTGCTCGACTGGACGGCCGGTCTCGACCGGCCCGCCTCCCCAGGCGCGCACCGCACCCTCACGCAGGCCGATCCCCGAGGTGATCAGGATGTTTGCACTTCAGTATCGCGAGTACGGTGACCACGACGTCCTGCGGCTCGAAGATGCGCCCGAGCCGCACGCCGGTCCCGGGCAGGTCCGAATCACGGTACGGGCGACGAGTGTCAACCCGTTCGACTGGAAGCTGCGGGCCGGCTACCTGGCCGGAATGGTGCCGGTGACCTTCCCGGCCATACCCGGGACCGACGCGTCCGGGATCGTCGATGAGGTCGGCGAGGGCGTCCAGGGTGTCGCGGTCGGAGACGAGGTGTTCGGGCTCGGCGCGCGTACCTCCGCCGAGTTCGCCGTTCTCGACCACGCCGTGCACAAGCCTGCATCGGCGTCGTGGGCCGAAGCCGCCGCGATGGGCCTGGCGGTCGAGACCGCCGCCCGTTGCCTCGACGTGATCGGCGTCGCCGCCGGCACCACCCTCCTCGTCGACGGCGGGTCCGGCGGCGTCGGGAGCGCAGCGATCCAGCTCGCAGTCGCGCGCGGCGCCACGGTCGTCGCCACGGCGAGCCCGGCGAACCACGAGTACCTGGCCTCGCTCGGCGCTGTTCCGACGACCTACGGGACGGGCCTCGGGGACCGCGTCGCGGCGCTGGCTCCCCAGGGGATCGATGCCGCCATCGACGCAGCAGGCAAGGGCTCGGTACCGGACCTGATCGCGTTGACGGGCGACGCGACACGCGTCGTCAGCATCGCCGACTTCACCGCCGGCCAGCACGGCGCCCACCTGTCGGACGGGTCGGCCGGTCGGGCGTACTACAGCCTGGCCAACGCGGCCAAGATGCACTCCGAAGGCAACTTCATCGTCGCCATCGAGCAGGTCTATCCGCTGGCCGAGGGTGGACTCGCCCACCTGCACAGCCAGGGCGGGCACGTCCGGGGGAAGCTCGTCCTCGCGGTCTCCTGACGACTTGGCGCGGGGCGCGGCCGGGCCGCTGAGATCCCGGCCGTGCCCCGCGAGAAGGTCGCAGCCTCGCTGTCTCGCTCGACCAGGGCTGAGCGCGCGCCAGAGGCCCGTCGTCCGGACCGGCGCAGGTTGGCACGCGGTGAGGCCACCGGCGCCGGGGCTTCAGCGCGCCGGCACCGTCGTCGCCCGCCGGGCCGCCGACACGTGCGACCCCACGAGCAGCACCACCCCCGATGCGATGCCCTGGACGACGACGACGACAGGCGGCACCGCCCCGACGACGAACGCCACGATCGCGGGCGCGAGGCCCAGGACGACGACATCCGGGCCGCTGGCCAGCACGCTGGCCACGCCTGGGGGCAACGGCCCGAAAGGCGAGGCGACGAGCGCTCCCGACCAGTCAGGGGCGCGCCGGTAGGCCCCCCGCACCGCCGCGCCGGCCCAAACGGGAGCGGCGACCGCGCCGAGGACCGGCCACATCCAGTCTCCGGTCCGCGCCGCGACCACGGCGAAGACAGCGAGCGACCAACCGAGCATGACGACGCCCGGGACCACGAGCCGCAGGCGGCGCACCGTGCGCGCGTCCAGCGGGAGGAGGGCGTCGAGCACCGGGGCCGCCTCGCCGCGGCGGGAGCCCTCGGCGGTCGCGAGAGTCGCCACGTATCCTCCGATGAGCAGCGCGGGCACCGTTACCCCGGCGTGCCAGGCCCCGGCGAGGATCGCGGCGACCGGCAGGCATCCGGCCACGACGACCTGCGCGACCCGACGCGGCGAGCGCACGAGGAGCAGCACGTCCGCCGTGACGAGCGCGCGGGCGGGGCTGGACACCCAAGTCAAACGTGACGACTTGCGGCGGCGCTGGTGGCGAGGGTTCTCGGTGAGTGCGCGGCCCAGCTCGCGGGAGTCGAGCGAGACGACGGCGCCGATCGCCTGTCCCGCCACGGCGCCTCGTTCCCGCAGCTCGGCGTCCGGGACGCGACCGAGCCGCAGGTCGACGGCGGCGACCGCGAGGGCGGCGAGCCCGACAGCAGCGACCGCAGCGACCGCGGGCAAGCCGGTGGTCGGCCCCGTCGCCGCGGGGCGTGCCAGGACGAGCACGAGCCCGGCGACAGGCAT
>JAHECE010000021.1 GCA_024641895.1 Actinomycetales bacterium | reverse complement strand
TGTCTCCGTCGGGAGCGCAGGCCGCCGTGGACGTGCTCGAGGGCGCCGGGTACGAGGTGCTCGTCCCCACCGGCGAGGCGTGCTGCGGGCTGACGTGGATCTCGACCGGCCAGCTCGACGGCGCCCGCAAGCGCCTCCTCAAGACGTTGGACGCGCTGGCCCCGTTCGCGGTCAACGGGATCCCGATCGTCGGGGTCGAGCCGTCCTGCACCGCCGTGCTCCGCTCCGACCTTCTCGACCTCCTGCCGAACGACTCCCGGGCGCCCGTGGTGGCCGCGGCGACCCTCACGCTCGCGGAGCTGCTCACCGCTCCGGCGCCGGTCGGTCCCGGGTCGCGGTGGACGCCGCCGTCGCTCGCCGGCACGACCGTCATCGCGCAACCGCACTGCCATCACCACTCGGTGATGGGCTACCAGGCCGACCTCGCCCTGCTCGCCCGCGCCGGCGCGACCGTCCAGACGCTGGCCGGCTGCTGCGGGCTCGCCGGCAACTTCGGCATGGAGAAGGGCCACTACGACGTCTCCGTCGCGGTCGCCGAGAACGCCCTGCTGCCCGCGCTCCGCGAGGCTGCGCCGGGCGCCGTGTTCCTCGCGGACGGCTTCTCCTGCCGGACCCAGGCGGAGCAGCTGGCCGGGACGTCCGGGGTTCACCTCGCCGAGCTGCTCGCGGGCGCGGCTACGTCGTGAGGTAGCCGCGCGCCCAGCGGCGCAGCTCGGCGTACGCCCGCTCGCGGGGTTCCTCCTGCGACAGCACGACGTCGTGCACGGCGTCCTTGATGCGGGCGACCGTCACGACCGGACCCAGCTCGAGGGCACGGCGGGCGAGGACCTCGACGTCGAGCACGACGTCGCTCGCGAGCATCTCGGTCGACCAGACGGCGCCGAGGTGTGACCGGTCCGACGTCAGGACGAGGACCGGGACGTCGATCGCCAGCCCCTCGGCGACCTTGTGGTGGCCCCTGAGGATGGCGAGGAGCCATCCGGGGCGTATCGGGATCGAGCGCGCGGGGCGCCACCTCTCGTCCACGCCCCACCGGTCGGCCGGGACGCTCCGGCCGTAGAAGCCCGGGTCCATCTGCGGCAGCGGGCTCTTGGGGTTGATCCGGGCCAGCTGCTCCACGACCGGGGTCGAGACCGTGCGCAGGAAGGTGGAGCCCGGGACGTCGAGCCAGGGTGTGTTGAGCACGAGGCCCGTGAGGCGTCCGGGGTGGCGGTTCGCCCACAGCGACGCGACGAGTCCGCCCATGGAGTGGCCCATCAGGACGATCCGGTCCGAGACCGAGCGCTCGGCCGCGATCGTCGCGAGGGCCGCGTCGATCTCCTCGTCGTAGGTCTCGAGGTCCTCGATGTACCCGTGCGTCTGGTGCGCCCGCAGGCTCCGGCCGAACTTGCGCAGGTCGAGCGCGAAGAAGTCGGCGCCTTGCTCTTCCCAGAACTGGGCGAGCTCGGTCTGGAAGAAGTAGTCGCTCCAGCCGTGCAGGTAGAGCACGGTGTAGCGATGGTGGCGGCCCGGCAGCAGGTTCAGGGGGTCTGGCCGGGGGGCGAAGCGGACGATGGTCGCCGCGACCTCGCCCTCGTCGTCGTCCGCCAGCGGCAGCGTCCGCGCCTCGAAACCCGCCCCCAGGATGTCGAGGCCCCAGCGGTCGGCGGGCGGTGGCGGGGGGTACTCCACGGCCGGGGCCTCGTCGCGCGGTGGGTGGTGGTGGTCGCGCACCTGACCATCATCGCCCCAGGCCGGAGGCCCCGCCGGGGCTTGCGTCGCGGCGGTTGTGGCCGGCAGCGGGAGGCGCGCGTGGACGCGTCGTGTACGGCTGCCGGCCGAACTGGACGCTATGCGTCGCGCTTCGCGAGGAACTCCGCGACGGCCGGGCCGAGCTGGCGGTCCTCGAGGAGGAAGCCGTCGTGACCGTACTCGGAGTGGATGAGCCGCAGCGGGGCGGTGCCCGGCACCTGCGTCACGATCCGCACGGACTGCTCGGGCAGGAAGAGCCGGTCGGAGTCCACTGCCACCACCAGCGTGCGGGCCGTGATCGTCCGCAGCGCCGCGTCGACGCCGCCCCGGTCGCGGCCGAGGTCGTGCGTGAGCATCGACTCGGTCAGCACGACGTAGCTGTTCGCGTCGAACCGGCGCGCGAGCTTCTCGGCGTGGTGGTCCAGGTAGGACTGGACGGCGAACCGTCCGCCGCCGCCCATCGGCTGCTCGCCGCCCTGGGGGATCCGGCCGAAGCGCGCGTCGAGCTCGGTCGCGCTGCGGTAGGTCGTGTGCGCGATCTGCCGGGCGATGCCGAGGCCGACGTGCGGCCCGTCCCCGTCTTCCGCGTCGTAGTAGTCGCCGCCACGGAACTTGGGATCGGCACGCACGGCCGCGATCTGGGCGTGCGCCCAGGCGATCTGGTCCGCCGTGGTCTGAGCGCACGACGCGATGACTCCGATCGCCTCGACCCGCTCGGGGGCCATGGCGGCCCACTCGAGCACGCGGTGCCCGCCCATCGATGCGCCGACCACGAAGGCCCAGGTGTCGATGCCGAGGGCGTCAGCGAGGCGCACCTCGGCGGCGACCTGGTCGCGCACCGTGACGTAGGGGAAGCGGCTCCCGTACGGCTCGCCGTCGGACGCGGGGGAGGCTGGTCCGGTGGTGCCCTGGCAGCCGCCGAGCACGTTGGGGCACACGACGAAGTACCGGTCGGTATCGATCGGTGCGCCGGGGCCGACCATGCCAGGCCACCAGCCCGCGGTCGGGTGCCCCGGACCGATCTCGCCGGCGACGTGCGAGTCGCCCGTGAGCGCGTGGAGCACGAGGATCGCGTTGTCGCGGGCCTCGTTCAGCGTGCCCCAGGTCTCGTACGCCATCCGCACGGCGGGGAGCCGGCCGCCCGCTTCGAGCTTGAGGGGGCCGAGGTCGGCGAACTGCCGGTGCCCGACGGGGTCGCCCTCCGTCCAGGCGGCCGACGCAGGCAACGGCGCTGTGCCCCCGCGCACGTGCTGGAAACGCCTGGGCCGCTGGCTACCGGGCGTCCCGGGACGGGAGGTGGGCGTGTCTGCACCGGACGCTGGCGGGCGGTCCGGGGTGCTCACGAGACTCAACGTTACGGGTCGCATGCAAGTCATGCCCCCCTGACGGCGCCGGCAGCGCGGAAACCTGCCTCGAGGTCGGCCAGGATGTCGTCGATGTGCTCGATGCCCACGGCGAGTCGGACGAGGCCCGGCGTCACCCCGGACAGCGCCTGCTCCTGCGGTGTCAGCTGGCTGTGCGTCGTCGACGCCGGGTGGATCACGAGCGAGCGGACGTCGCCGATGTTCGCGACGTTCGAGTGCAGCTCCAGGGCCGAGACGAACGCCTGACCGGCCTCGCTCCCGCCGTCGAGCTCGAAGGCGAGCACGGCGCCCGAGCCCTTGGGGGTGTACTTCTGGGCGTTCGCGTGCCAAGGGCTGGTCGGCAGGCCCGCGTAGTGCACGCGAACGACGTCGTCCCGGGCCTCGAGCCACTCAGCCACGCGCTGGGCGTTGGCTACGTGCCGCTCCATGCGGAGCGACAGCGTCTCGATGCCCTGGGCGATGAGGAAGGCGTTGAACGGGGAGATCGCGGGGCCGAGGTCCCGGAGCAGCTGGATCCGGGCCTTGAGGATGAAGGCCAGGTTCACGCCGAACATGCCGCCGACGCCGAGGTCGCGGGCCATCACCAGACCGTTGTAGCTCGGGTCGGGGGTGTTGTAGTTCGGGTAGCGCTCGGGGTGCTGGGCGTAGTCGAACGTTCCGCCGTCGACGATGACGCCGCCGATCGCCGTCCCGTGCCCGCCGAGGTACTTCGTGGCGGAGTGCACGACGACGTCGGCGCCGTGCTCCAGGGGCCGCAGGAGGAAGGGTGTGGCGACCGTGTTGTCGACGACGAGCGGAACCCCGACCTCATGGGCGACCGCGGCCACGACCTCGATGTCGAGGATGTCGCTCTTGGGGTTCGGGATCGTCTCGGCGAAGAACAGCTTGGTGTTGGGCCGGACGGCGTCGCGCCACGCCTGCGGGTCGTGAGGGTCGGTGACGAAGGTCGTCTCGATCCCCATCTTCGGCAGCGTGTAGTGGAGCAGGTTGTACGTGCCGCCGTAGAGGGACGGGCTGGCGACGACGTGATCGCCCGCCTCGGCGATGTTGAGGACGGCGATCGTCTCGGCGGCCTGGCCGGAGGCGAGCAGGAGGGCGCCGACCCCACCCTCGAGCGAGGCGAGCCGGTTCTCGACGACCTCGGTCGTGGGGTTGCCGATGCGCGTGTAGATCGGGCCGAGCTCCTTGAGCGCGAAACGGTCCGCGGCCTGCTGGGCGGACTCGAAGACGAACGAGGTCGTCTGGTAGATCGGCAGCGCCCGCGCGCCGGTCGTCGGGTCCGGCGTCTGCCCGGCGTGGATCTGTCGGGTCTCGAACGACCAGTCGTTGCTCATCGTGGCTCCTCGTGGTGGACGTCGCGCGACCGGCGCCGATCGGCGCGGTCGGAGGTGGGGAGGGCCGGGTCTTCCCGGCTTCGTGCGGGTGGTGCGCTCTGGTCCGGCTGCAGCCGGGGCCACGTACGTGCGTCGGACGGCGCTCGTCGGCGCCGACCCGTCATTGGGTCGATGGGTCGCACTGTTGGGGAGCGACCGGGCGGCGAGAGGCCGGCCACGGCGCGCGCCGATGAGTGCGCTGGGTCAGCTGCGCATTCGGCGGGTCATGACCAGAGGGTAGAGGGTGCCTCGCTCGCCCGGGCGCTCTGTCTTGCATCGTGGATGAGGGGCTCGCCAATCGCGGCGACAGAATGGCATTGAATTGCACATTGTCGGGAATGTAATGAGGGAAATGATATTGATCAAATCGCGCCTTCGGCGCCCTTCGGGTTGCTACCTTCGAGGGGCGTCGCCAGGTGTTGTCAACGCGACACGCCGGTGGATGCGTCGACCTTGATGGCCTCAACCGGGGGGAGCGCTCGTGCGGCACGGCATCCTGCGCTCGTTGATCGCCTGCGCGACAGCCTGCGCGGTCTCCACGGTGGCGCTCGCGCCGGCAGTCGCCGAGCCGCCTACGGCCGACGAGGTCCGCGCCGCCCAGGAGGGCGAGCGCGCCACGCTCTCGACCATTGCCGCCATCGAGGTGGAGCTCGCCACGGCGCGGGCGCGGCTCGAGGCGACGTCCGTCGCCGCCGCCGTCGCGACCGAGGCCTACCACCGGGCAGCTGAGGACCTCGCCACGGCCGAGCAGGCTGCCGCGGACGCCCGTGATCGCGTGGTCGAGGCTCAGGCCTGCGTCGATGAGGCGAGGGCAGCCCTCGGCAGGCTCGCCGTCCAGGCCTATCGGTCCGGGGGCTCGCTCTCCACCCTCGAAGCCTTCGTGACGGCGGATGGCTACGGCGACGTCGTCGCCCGCAACTTCGTGATCGAGCGGGCCGGCTCGCGAGCGGACGAGGCCCTGCAGGACGTCCGTGCTGCCGAGGTCGTCTTCGACGCCGTGAAGCGACGCGACGAGCGTGCGGCGGCGCAGCGTGCGGGGGCGGCCAAGGCCCTCCGGTCGTCGGCTCAGGCGGCTGTCGCCGCCCAGGGCGCAGCGCAGGCCGAGGCGGCCGGGTACGAGCGGCAACGTTCCGGTTTCATCGTCCAGCTTGCGGCATTCCGACAGGTCACCGTCGAGGCCGAGCGGGCGCGTCAGGCCGAGCTCGAGGCCCGTCGTCGCGCTCGCGAGGCGGCGGCGGCGTTTCGGGACGTCCAGGCTGCGGCGGCGGTTCTGACACCGCAGGCGGCACCTGTCAGGGCTCACCAGGCAGCGAGCACGGTACCGATCCCAGACCCATCCCCGGCGCCGGCTCCTGCCCCGGCTCCGGCTACAACGCCCGCGTCGGCGTCGGCCGCCATCCCGGCCCCCGCCCCCGAAGCACAGCCGGCCCCCGTGCCGGCGCCGGCGCCGGCACCAGCTCCTGCACCTGCTCCTGAACCTGAACCCGCACCTGAACCCGCACCTGAACCCGCACCCGGTACGGCAGTCGGTGAGGCCGCGCTCGCCTGGGCATTCACTCAGGTCGGCAAGCCTTACGTCTGGGGGGCCTCGGGCCCGGACGGCTACGACTGCTCAGGCCTCACCATGCGGGCTTTCGAGGACGCGGGCGTCCAGCTGCCCCGAACGACCCGCGGGCAGTACCTCGCCGTCGCCCACGTCCCGGTCTCTGCGATGAAGCCCGGCGACCTGATCTTCTACTCGAGTGACGGAACCAGCGACGGCATCTACCACGTGGCGATCTACGCAGGCGGCGGCATGAGGGTCCACGCCCCGTCGCCTGGCAGCGACGTGGAGCACGTTCCTCTGTGGTGGACGAATGTCTTGCCGTACGTCGGGCGCGCCTGACTGACGGGTGGAGCGCATCCTGGCTCAGTCATGCTTCGCGCGCTCGTCGTGTGCTGCGGGCTCGAGCTGGAACGTCGAGTGCTCGATCGAGACGGGGAAGCGTTCTGCGACGATCCGCTGGAGCTCGACGAGGAGCGCGGGGGCGTGGCCGTCGAGGAAGCACTCGTCGTCGATCACCACGTGTGCGGTGAGCACCGGAAGGCCCGTCGCGATCTGGCTGGCGTGAAGGTCATGGACCTCCCGCACGTGCTCGACCCGGAGGAGGTGAGAGCGCACGTCCTCGAGGTCCAGGTTGCGTGGCGCGGACTCCAGGAGGATGTCGATCGCCTCGTGGAGGAGGCGGACGGCGCGCGGCAGGATCAGTGCTCCGACGACGAGTGCCGCCACCGTGTCCACCGGGCGCCACGCCGTTGCCTGCAGCACGATCGCCGAGATGACGACGGCGAGTGAACCCAGGGCGTCGGACAGGACTTCGAGGAATGCCGCCCGCATGTTGAGGTTCGCGGATCGGCTCGACGCGAGCACGAGCAGCGAGGCGGCGTTGCCCGCCAGGCCGATGAGGCCGAACAGCAGGAGGCTGTTGGCCGGGACGTCGGGTGGATCCGCTAGTCGCTGCAGGCCCTCCACGATGACGTAGACGCCCACGGCGAGCAGCCCGATCGCCTGCGCGCTGGCCGCCAGGACCTCGGCGCGCTGGAGGCCCCAGGTCCGGCGCGAGTTCGCCGGTCTCGTGGCGAGCGCGGTCGCGACCAGCGCCATGAGCAGGGCGGCAGAATCCGTCAGCCCGTGCGCCGCGTCCATGAGCAGGGCGAGGCTGCCGGTCCAGAGGGCTCCTGCGCCCTGCGCCAGCAGCACCGAGAGCGTGATCGCGAATGCGACGGCGAGTCTGCCGCCGTGCTGCTCAGCGCCGTGCGCGCCGTGCGCGTGATCGTGTCCGTGGCCCACGCGGGCAGGCTACGCCGGACGCCGGACGCCGGACGCCGGACGCCGGACGCCGGACGCCGGACGCCGGACGCCGGACGCCGGACGCCGGACGCCGGACGCGTCGCACGGGACACTGCTGGTGCACGAGTCAGGCTTCGGTTCGTCGGGCGCCCGGACGCGGGAGCCTCAGTGGTGGCCGCCGCCCGCGTCCTTCAGCCGCTGGTACGACCGGACGATCTCCGCCTCGGCCTCCTCGCGACCGACCCAGTGCGCACCCTCGACCGACTTGCCCGGCTCGAGGTCCTTGTAGACCTCGAAGAAGTGCTGGATCTCGAGGCGGTGGAACTCGCTGACGTCCTCGAGGTCGTTCCGCCAGCTCGCGCGCTGGTCGGTGGCGGGCACCGCGAGCACCTTGTCGTCGCCGCCCGACTCGTCGCGCATGTGGAACATCCCGATCGCGCGGCACCGGATGAGGCAACCCGGGAACGTGGGCTCCTCGAGAAGCACCAGGGCGTCGAGCGGGTCCCCGTCCTCGCCGAGGGTGTCGTCGATGAACCCGTAGTCGTCCGGGTAGCGCGTCGAGGTGAAGAGCATCCGGTCGAGCCTGATCCGGCCGGTCTCGTGGTCCACCTCGTACTTGTTGCGCTGTCCCTTGGGGATCTCGATCGTGACGTCGAATTCCACGGATGTCCTCCAGGATCCTTCCCGGGCTTCGCCTCTGTGCGCTCCTCGGGCCCCCCTTAGTCTGTCGCATCGGGGGCCGGCTGCGCGCCCCTCTCGGGGAAGCAGGCATCGATGCGAGGACGAATCGTGGGCGCGGGGTTCGCCGTCGTCGCCCTTGTGGCTGGGTACGGGGTCGCCGATGCGCTCGACGTGCTGCCCGCGACGTGGCCCGGTGTCCTGACGGTCGATGAGCCCTGGGCCGTGCCGACTCCGTTCCCGACGCCTGGTCTCGAGGCCGCCGACGGAGGTCCTGCGCTCCTGCCGGACCTCGACGCCGGCGCCCCGGTCCCGGAAGCGACGCGCCTCGCCCTGCTCGCCGGGCCGCTCCTCGCCGACCCTTCCATAGCGCCGAGCGTCGGCGTCGTCGTCCTCGACGTCCTGACGGAGGATGTGTTGCTGGACGTCGAGGCCGAGACCCCTCGCCTGCCGGCGAGCACCCTCAAGCTGCTCACGGCGACGGCCGCCCTGACCTCCCTCGGTGGTGACGCCCGGCTCCGTACGAGCGTCGTCGCCGGGACAGACATCGCGACCGATGCCGTGGCGGCGGGCGTCGCGACCGGAACCGTTCACCTCGTGGGGGGCGGCGACGTCCTCCTGGCGGCCGGCACGGGCGACCCGGGCGCCGTCGTCGGGCGGGCCGGCCTCGGCGACCTTGCAGCCGCGACCGCCGAGTCGTTGCGGGAGCGCGGAGTCACCTCGGTGCGGGTCGCGCTCGACGACACCGCCGTCACCGGGCCCTCCACCGCGCCCGGCTGGGGCCTGATAGACCAGCAGTTCGTCGCGCCCGTCTCCGCCCTCGCCGTCGATCACGGCATCCTGCCCGGTCGCGCCGAGCGGGATCCGGAGCCGGCCATGACTGCGGCGCGCACCTTCGCGGCTGCGCTCGCGTCCCAGGGGGTGGCCGTGGAGAACGACGTCACCCGGCGGCCGGCACCCGAGGGAGGCGCCGAGCTCGCGGCCGTCGAGTCCGCGACCGTCGCCGAGCTGGTCGAGCACGCGTTGCGGACCTCGGACAACGACGTGGCTGAGGCTCTGGCCCGGCGGGTCGCGATCGCCGCGGGGCGGCCGGGCGACTTCGTGAACGGCTCCGCCGAGGTCCTGGCCGCCCTCGCAGCCGAGGGCCTCGACGTCACCGGAGTTCAGATGGCGGACGCCTCGGGCCTGTCCGAGCAGGACGTCGTGCCGCCGTCGACCCTGGCGCGCCTCCTCGCCCTGACCGCGGACCCCGCACGCACCTACCTCCTGCCGGTGACCGCCGGCGTTCCGGTCGCCGGGTTGGACGGGACCCTCGACGACCGGTTCGACGGCTCCGTCGACCCGGCCGCCGGAGTGCTGCGCGCCAAGACCGGCACGCTCCTGACCGTCGTCGCCCTCTCCGGGCTGGTCCTCGACGACGACGGCCGGCTCCTGGCGTTCGCGGTGCTCGCGGACGGCGTGCCCGTCGGTTCGCTGGACGCCGCCAGGGCCGCCGTCGATTCGTGGGCGAACACCCTGGCGGCGTGCGGCTGCTCCTGAACTCGCCCGTGGTGTCGGCCGGTTCGGCGCGCGGCGGTTACCGTGGCCCGATGAGTACCCCCGTTGACTGGTCCGCAGCCCAGCGCCGGGCGAGTGCCGTCGCCCGCCCGGGCCCGCGTGCCGAGCGTGCCGAGCTCGTCTCCCTCGTCGAGGAGCTGCGTGAGGCAGCCCGCCGGGCGCCCGCGCACGTCGCGGAGATCACCGGGCTGCACGCGGCGGCAGAGGTCGCTGCCGCAGGGCCGGTGCACGTCATCGACCGGCCCCGCTGGGTCCAGGTCAACGTCCAGATCTTCCGGCATCTCGTCGAGGACGTCCTCCCGGTCCCGGCGGTACCCGGGGCCGCCCGCATCGCCGGGGAGGAGATGGGCCTGGTCCTCGGCTTCCTCGCCACCAAGGTGCTCGGGCAGTTCGACCCGTTCACGCCGCGGCAGACGGACGACGGGGTGGGCGAGGCCGGCCGTCTCGTCCTCGTCGCGCCCAACGTCCTGCACGCCGAGCGCCAGATGCACCTCGACCCGTCCGACTTCAGGCTATGGGTGTGCCTGCACGAGCAGACGCACGCGGTGCAGTTCGCCGCCGCCCCGTGGCTCCCCGGGCATCTGACGGCGCGCGTGCGCGAGCTCGTCGAGGGCATCGGAGAGCTGGGCCAGGACCCGGACCGCATCCACTCAGTGCTCGAGGCGCTGCCGCGAATCCTGCGCGGTGAGCCCGTGGGCGGAGCCGGCGACGACGCCCCCGCCGCCTCCGCGCACGCACTCCTGGACGTCGTCCTCGACGAGGATCAGCGAGCCTTCGTCGCCGAGGTCGTCGCGACCATGTCGCTTCTCGAGGGCCACGCGGATGTCGTGATGGATGCCGGGGGGCCGGATCTCATCAAGACGCTGCCGAAGATCCGCAAGCGGTTCGAGGCGCGCCGCGACGGTCGGGGGCCGGCTGACGTCGTCCTGCGTCGACTGCTGGGGCTCGACGCCAAGGTCGCGCAGTACCGCAACGGCGCCGTCTTCGTCCGCGGCGTCGTCGACAAGGTCGGCCACGACGGGTTGAACGCCGTGTGGTCCGGCCCGGAGTCCTTGCCCACGGCCGCGGAGGTCGCGGACCCGGCCGCGTGGGTGCGCCGGGTCCACGGCTGAGGACGCCAGGCTGCGGCGCGCCCGGCCACGCGGACGACGACGAGCCGAGGGACGCCGATGACCGGACCCCACCCCGACGTCGCAGCCGCGCGCCTGGCGGTTCGGCGCGCTGTCGAGGACCTGACGCCGGGCGCGCTCGTCCTCGTCGCGTGCTCGGGCGGCCCGGACTCGGTCGCCCTTGCCGCGGCGACGGCGTTCGTCGCGCCACGCCGGGGGCTGCGGGCCGGCGCCGTCTGCATCGATCACCGGCTCCAGCCCGGCAGCGCCCTCGTCGCACGCGCGGCGGTCGAGACCTGCCGGAGCCTCGGGCTCGATCCGGCGTGGTCAGAGGCCGTCGAGGTCACCGGCCCGGGCGGTCTCGAGGCTGCCGCGCGCGACGCCAGGTACGCGGCTCTCGACGGGGCGGCCGACCGTCTCGGCGCCGTCGCCGTCCTGCTCGGGCACACCTTGGACGATCAGGCCGAGACGGTCCTGCTCGGGCTGGCCCGCGGCTCCGGCGCTCGGTCGCTCGCCGGGATGGCCCGGACGCGAGGGCGCTATCGGCGGCCCCTTCTGGACCTGCGCCGCGCCCAGACCGAGTCGGTGTGCCACGTGCTCGAGCTGGGCGTCTGGGCCGACCCGATGAACGCGGACGTCAGCTCGCACCGCCGCGCGGCGGTGCGGCACGAGGTCATGCCCGCGATCGCCCGGGTGCTGGGACCGGGCGCGGTGCCGGCGCTCGCACGCAGCGCCGAGCTGCTCAGGGCGGACGCGGACCTGCTCGACGCCCTCGCGGCGGATCTGCTGACGGCCAGCACCCTCGAGGGGTCACCGGCCCGGCTCGAGCTCGACGCCGAGACCCTCGCGGCCGCGCCGCCCGCGCTGCGTGGCCGGGCACTGCGTGCCGCTGTCACGGCCGTGGGAGCGCCTCCCGGCGCCGTCGGTGCCGTCCACGTCGAGGCCCTGGTCGCGCGGCTGGGCGACTGGCACGGCCAGGGCCCGCTCGCGCTGCCCGGTGGCGTGGAGGTGAGCCGGCGGTATGGCAGGCTGATCCTTCGCGCGACCCCGACCCCTAGGTGAGACAGGAACGCTGTGGACGCATCGGACATGGGCTCGGACCTCGCAGCGGTGCTGCTGACCGAGGAGCAGATCCATACCCGCCTCGACGAGATGGCGGCTGCGATCGACCGCGACTACGCCGGGGAGCCGATCCTGCTGGTCGGCGTGCTCAAGGGTGCGGTCATGGTGATGGCGGACCTCTCGCGCCGCCTGCACGCGCCGGTCGAGATGGACTGGATGGCAGTCTCCTCCTACGGCTCCGGCACCAAGTCCTCGGGTGTCGTGCGGATCCTCAAAGACCTGGACATGGATACCCACGGCCGGAACGTCCTCATCGTCGAGGACATCATCGACTCCGGGCTGACCCTTTCCTGGCTCCTCGGGAACCTGCGCAGCCGTGGGGCCAAGACGGTCGAGGTCGCCACGCTGCTGCGCAAGCCCGGCGCCGCGAAGGTCGAGGTCCCGGTCCGCTACGTCGGTTTCGACATCCCGAACGACTTCGTGGTCGGCTACGGCCTCGACTACGACGAGGGCTACCGCACCCTCCCGTTCGTCGCCACCCTCGCGCCGTCGGTGTACGGGGACGACGGATGAGGACTCGCGCCGGGACAACGTATCCTGGTGCGACAAGGGCGCCGGCGATGACGGGGTCCGCAGAGGTCAGAACAGCCCGTCGAGTCGCATCACGGATGTGTCCGAATAGGCCATGGGCGAAATGATCAACCCGCGACGCTTTTCATTGTGTACCTTCCTTGAAGGGGAATTCCGAGCAGGAGGGACGGGCCCCGGCCCATCAACGATATGAAGATGAAGAAACTCTTCCGCGGTCCCCTCGTCTGGGTGATCGTCGCCGTCCTCTTGTTCACGATCAGCTTCCGCATGCTCGCCACCCCGTCGGTGCAGCGGATCGACACCTCTGACGGCATGGCACTGCTCGCCGGAGACACGATCGAGCAGGTCCTCATCACCGACGGCTACCAGCGTGTCGACCTGACCCTCACCGAGGACTTCGAGGACAAGGGCAGCCGCGTCCAGTTCTACTACTCGGTGGCGCAGGCCCAGCCGGTGTCCGAGGCCGTCGTCGCGGCGGACCCGCCCGGCGGCTACAACACCGTCGTCCCGCAGACCCCGTGGTGGTCCACGCTGCTGATGACGATGTTCACCCTGATCCTGATCGTGGGCCTCTTCTGGTTCCTGCTCTCGCGAATGCAGGGCGGCAACTCGCGGATGATGAACTTCGGCAAGTCCAAGGCCCGGATGGTGAGCAAGGAGTCGCCGAAGGTCACGTTCACCGACGTCGCCGGCGCGGACGAGGCCGTCGAGGAGCTTCAGGAGATCAAGGAGTTCCTCTCCGAGCCCGCCAAGTTCCAGGCCGTCGGCGCCAAGATCCCCAAGGGAGTGCTGCTCTACGGCCCGCCCGGGACCGGCAAGACGCTGCTTGCCCGCGCTGTCGCAGGCGAGGCAGGCGTGCCCTTCTACTCCATCTCCGGCTCGGACTTCGTCGAGATGTTCGTCGGAGTGGGCGCCTCCCGAGTGCGCGACCTCTTCGAGCAGGCCAAGGCGAACGCCCCGGCGATCGTGTTCGTGGACGAGATCGACGCGGTCGGCCGTCACCGTGGCGCCGGCCTGGGCGGAGGGCACGACGAGCGCGAGCAGACCCTGAACCAGCTCCTGGTGGAGATGGACGGGTTCGACGTCAACGCCAACGTCATCCTCATCGCCGCGACCAACCGGCCCGACATCCTGGACCCGGCCCTGCTGCGTCCCGGACGGTTCGACCGTCAGGTGCCCGTCGAGGCGCCGGACATGCTGGGGCGTGCGGCGATTCTCAAGGTGCACGCCAAGGGCAAGCCGATGGCGCCCGGGGTCGACCTCACGACGGTCGCGCGCCGCACTCCGGGCTTCACCGGCGCCGACCTCGCGAACGTCCTCAACGAGGCTGCGCTGCTGACCGCCCGCGCCGGCGCCCAGCTCATCGACGACCGCGCGCTGGACGAGGCCATCGACCGCGTGGTCGCGGGCCCCCAGAAGCGCACTCGCGTGATGAGCGAGAAGGAGAAGAAGATCACCGCGTACCACGAGGGTGGTCACGCGCTCGTCGCCGCGGCGTTGCGTTACACGGACCCGGTGACCAAGGTGACGATCCTGCCGCGTGGGCGGGCCCTCGGCTACACGATGGTCATGCCGACGGAGGACCGGTACTCCACCACCCGCAACGAGCTGCTGGACCAGCTCGCCTACGCGATGGGCGGCCGGGTGGCCGAGGAGCTCGTCTTCCACGACCCGACCACGGGCGCCGCGAACGACATCGAGAAGGCCACGGGTCTCGCGCGCAAGATGGTCACGCAGTTCGGGATGAGCGAGCGGGTCGGCGCGCGCAAGCTGGGCCAGCAGTCCGGTGAGGTGTTCCTCGGCCGGGACATGGGTCACGAGCGCGACTACTCCGAGGACGTCGCCGGCTTGGTCGACTCCGAGGTGCGCCGCTTCATCGAGCACGCGCACGACGAGGCGTGGGAGATCCTGGTGGAGCACCGGTCAGTGCTGGACCAGCTGGTCCTGGCGCTCCTGGAGAAGGAGACGCTGAACCAGGCGGAGATCGCCGACCTCTTCAGCGCCGTCGTCAAGCGGTCCGAGCGCCCCGTGTGGCTGTCGAGCGACCGCCGTGGTGTCAGCGAGATCCCCCCGGTGCTCACCCCGGCCGAGCTGGCGGGCGGCGCGAGCGACAACGGCCACACCGACCGGGCGTCCGGTGCCGGGCCGACTGTGGTCGCGCCCTCCTACCACGAAGCAACCGAGCCGGGTCACCGAGCCTCAGGGGGCCCCGATGAGCGGGACGACTGAGCGCGAGCCGGAGTCCCCGGGCAGCGGGCTTCCCGAGAAGGGCGGGGCAGAGGACGGCGCTGCCCGACGCCCGTACGACGCCGCGGGCGTGGAGAGGGCCGTCCGTGACCTCTTGATCGCGATCGGCGAGGACCCGGACCGCGATGGTCTCCTCGAGACCCCGGCCAGGGTCGCCCGTTCGTTCGCCGAGGTGTTCGCCGGTCTCTACGCGGATCCGGCGGACGTGCTCACGAAGACCTTTGAGATCGGGCACGACGAGATGGTGCTCGTGCGCGACATCGAGGTCTACTCCACGTGCGAGCACCACCTCGTGCCGTTTCACGGCGTCGCGCACGTCGGGTACATCCCCAACGCGAACGGCGGCGTGACCGGCCTGTCGAAGCTGGCCAGGCTCGTCGACGTCTACGCCCGCCGTCCCCAGGTCCAGGAGCGGCTCACGACCCAGATCGCCGACGCCCTCGTGAAGCACCTCGAGCCGCGCGGCGTCATCGTCGTGATCGAGTGCGAGCACCTCTGCATGGCGATGCGTGGCGTCCGCAAGCCCGGCTCCCGCACCGTCACGTCGGCCGTCCGAGGCCTCATGACCCGGCAGGCCACGCGGGCCGAGGCGATGAGTCTCATCGTCGGGCGCTGATCAGGAGAGGCATGTCCCTGCCAAGCCTGCTAGGTCCCGGCGCAGCGCCGTCCCCGCTGCCCGCACGGCTCGCCTCGCTCCAGCGCACCCTGGTGATGGGCGTGGTCAACGTGACGCCGGACTCGTTCTCCGACGGCGGTCAGTGGCTAGAGCCCGGGGCCGCGGTGGCACACGGCACGGATCTCCTCGCGCAGGGCGCGGACATCGTGGACGTCGGCGGCGAGTCGACGCGACCGGGCGCGCCCCGCGTCCCGGCCGAGGAGGAGCTGCGCCGCGTGCTGCCGGTCGTGCGGGGGCTCGCAGCGGGCGGCGCCGTCGTCAGCATCGACACCATGCGCGCGCCGGTTGCCGAGCTGGCCCTGGCAGCCGGGGCCTCGATCGTCAACGACGTCTCGGGCGGTCTCGCCGACCCTGGGATGGCCTCGTTCGTCGCGCGCGCCGGGGTGCCCTACGTGCTCGGTCACTGGCGCGGCCACTCGGACGTCATGGACGAGCGCGCCCATTACGACGACGTGCTCCGCGACGTGGTCGGCGAGCTGCGCGGCCGCGTCGAGGCCTTCGAGTCCGCGGGCGTGGACCCGGCGCAGATCGTCCTCGACCCGGGCCTGGGCTTCGCCAAGCCGGGCGTCGCGAACTGGCCGATCCTGGCCGGCCTGGACGAGCTGCTCGCGCTCGGTCGACCGGTGCTCCTCGGTGCCTCGCGCAAGCGCTTCCTCGGGCACCTCCTCGCGGGCGCTGACCCGGACGCGCAACCGGTCCCGCCCGCGGAACGAGACCGTGCCGGTGCCGCCGTCAGCGCCCTGGCGGCGCTGGCCGGCGTGTGGGCCGTCCGGGTCCACGACGTGCCTCCCACGCGCGACGCCGTCCTGGTGGCCGCCGCCTGGCGTGGTGCCCGGCGCGGAGCGGCGCAAACGCCTGCCTCCGACGAGGGCGAGGCGCGGTGACATCGGACATCGTCCGCTCGACCGACGGCGCGGAGCTTGACCGGATCCGCCTGGTCGGGCTCTCGGCGACGGGATACCACGGGGTGTTTCCGGAAGAGCGCCGCGACGGCCAGGTCTTCCGGGCCGACGTCGTCCTCCACGTCGACACCCGGCCGGCGGCGCGCTCCGACGACCTGGCCGACACCGTGGACTACGCCGCGCTCGCCGACGGCGTCGTCAGCGTCCTGGAAGGGCAGGCTGTCGACCTGATCGAGACCCTCGCTCAGCGCATCGCCGACGTCGCCCTGAGCCTGCCAGGAGTCGAGGCCGTCGACGTCGTCGTGCACAAGCCGCAGGCCCCGATCCAGGTCCCCTTCGACGACGTCCGGCTCGAGATACGCCGGCGTCGCGCGCGGCCCGAGGACCGGGTGGGCCCGGCCCGCTCGGACGGGCCTCCGCCGGCCGGTGAGGCCGGCGCCGATGCATCGGACCCGCTCGAGCGACGTCCCGGCGCCGAGGTCGGTGTCGTGCTCGCGCTCGGCGGGAACGTCGGCGACGTCGCCGCCACGCTGCGCGAAGCCATCGAAGACCTGGACGACGCCGCCGGCCTGACCATCGACGCTGTCTCGCCGTTCGCCCGCACGGTGGCGGTGGGAGGCCCGGTGCAGGACGACTACCTCAACGCCGTCGTCACCGGTCGCACCTCCCTGAGCCCGCGCGAGCTCCTTGCCCTGACGTCCTCGGTCGAGGACGCTCACGGCCGGGTCCGCGTGGAACGCTGGGGCGCCCGCACGCTGGACATCGACATCATCTCCGTCGAGGGCGTCCTCTCGGCCGATCCGGTTCTCGAGCTCCCGCATCCGCGGGCGCGTGAACGGGCCTTCGTCCTGCTGCCGTGGGCTCGGGTCGACCCCGAGGCGGTTCTGCCGGGGCCGGGCGGCGGCGCGGTCTCTGAGCTCGCCGCGCTGGCACCTGACCGAGACGGCGTGCGCTGGCTCGCGGAGCCGGCGCGGCCGGCGGACGGGCCTTCGTCGGGGGGCGCCGGATGATCGGGCGGACCAGGTGGCAGACGTTGCTCTCCGTCGTCCTCCTCTCCGGCTCGCTGACCTACCTCGTGGCCAGGTGGTGGAACGGTCAGGGCGGCCAGCCGTGGCCGGTCTCGCCCTTGGTCACCGTCATGCTGCTCGCGTTCGCGGTCGTGCTCTACTCCCTCGGCCGCTCGGTGCGCCGTTTCGTCCTGGGCAGGCGTCCCCCGATGGACCCGCTGCACGCCTTCCGCATCTTCGTCCTGGCGAAGGCCAGTGCGCTGGCCGGAGCGGTGCAGCTCGGCTTCTTCACGGCGCAGCTGCTCGTCGTGCTCGAGGCGCCCGACTCCGCGGGCGCCCGCGCGCAGGCATGGGCGGACGGGGCAGCGGCCGCAGCCTGCCTGATCCTGATCGGCGTGGCACTGCTCGTCGAGTGGTTCTGCCGGGTCCCGCCCGTCGAACCCGAGAAGAACCACCCGGAAGGCGCCGCCGCATGACCGAGCGAACCGACGTCCGTTTCGAGCCGGACGGCCTCCGGTGGCAACCCGTGAGCCCGAGCCTGCGCACCGCGCGGCACGTCCTCGTCGGCGTCTTCCTCGGCGTGCCCTCAGTCGCCCTGACCGTGCTCGCCGCACTCTTCGGTGGCTGGGCATGGCTGGCACCTGCCGTCGTCGGCTCGCTCACCGTCTGGGTGGCGACGATCGTGCCGCGGCAGGTGCGAGCGATCGGCTATGCCGAGCGGGAGGCCGACCTGCTCGTGCGCAAGGGCGTGCTCTTCCGCACGCTGGTCGTGGTGCCGTACGGGCGGATGCAGTTCGTCGACGTGCAGTCCGGACCGCTGGCTCGTGCCTTCGGTATCGCTCAGGTGCAGCTGCACACGGCCTCCCCGGGCACGGACGCCTCGATCCCGGGCCTGCCGCCGGCCGAGGCAGCGCGGCTGCGGGACCGCTTCGCGGCCCTCGGTGAGGCGAGGTTGGCCGGCCTGTGAGTGCGACCGGCGGGCCACCGGGCGATGTCGTCTGGCACCGGATGCACCCGATCACCCCGGCCCTGAACGCCTGGAAGACCATCGCGGCGCTGCTTGTCATCGTGGTCTGGCAGGTCGCGCCCCAGCTCTCAGCCGCGAACGGTCTCACCGGGGGGCGCGCCGTCCTCGCCGTCCTGGCGTTCCTCCTGCTCGGCGGCGTGATCGGGGGGGTCTACTCGGCGATCGCCTGGCGGGTGACCCGGTACGCCCTCGACGACGAGCGGGTCTACCTCCAGAGCGGCGTGCTCTTTCGCAACCAGCGCCAGGCACGCCTCGACCGGGTGCAGGCCGTCGACGTCGTCCAGCCGTTGCTGGCGCGCATCGTCGGGCTCTCGCAGCTCACGATCGAGCAGGCCGGTGGCCCGAACTCGCGCGTCGCGCTGGCGTATCTCACGGAGGCGAACGCGCAGGATCTGCGCAACGAGATCCTGGCGAGGGCCGCCGG
>JAHECE010000191.1 GCA_024641895.1 Actinomycetales bacterium | reverse complement strand
ACCGGTTCGCCGCACGCCAGTGCCGCGGCCGGTCGAGCCGACACGGCCGGTCGAGCCGACGCCGCCGGTGCAACCGGAAGCACGGCGCGCGCGGCGGAGGCGGGCACTGCGGCCCGAACCTTGCCCGCGGTCGGAGCAGCCTCCGCCCGCGTTGCCGCCGGCGGCTTGCCTGCCGTCCTGAGCGTCGGCACTGCCATGTCCCCCACCGCTTCCCTGCTCGGCTCTCGACGCGGCGCCGCGAGCCAACTGCTGCCGATCATTTCTCGAGCACCAAAACCCCAACGCCCACAGACATTCTTTCATAAATGTGCCGCAATTCTTGGCGCCACAATTCAGGCAATGTAGGCCGATTCTCGCGCGGCTGGACGGGAAGATAGGACAGAAGACCCTGGCGCTGGCGTCGCGCCGCACCCGTCATCTCGCTCATCGTCGGCAAACCCGTCTGCTGCAGCCGTGGTCGCATCCACGATGCCACGGTTCACGCAAGTTCCTCCGGGACCTTTGGCCAGGCCAGAGCCATGAGCTGTCGCGGTACCCCGGTGATCAAGGGCACAAGGGCCTTGCCCACGGCGCAAGGTCGCCCGACACGCACCCGCTGCCTCCCACCGAATGTCGGGGACGCGTGGTTCGCGATGGGTGGCGGACTTTCCCGATGGAGCACCCGGACGTCCGGTAGACCTCATGACATGCCACAGCTGTGCCCACCTGATCCGAGCTTCCCGGACGACGGCGGAGCCGAGCGTGCACTCTGGGACGCGCTGCGCGAGGGCTTGCCCGACGAGGCAATCCTCTTCGCCGGCGTCCACCTCCTCGTGGAGGATGCCGAGCACGAGATCGACGCCGTCGTGGCCTGGCCCGGCGTCGGGCTGGCCGCGGTCGAGGTCAAGGGCGGGCACGTCACCCGCGAGGCCGGGGCCTGGTACCAGGGCAGCGGCGACAAGCGGCACCGGATCGACCCGGTGGCCCAGGTGCAGTCGGCGCGGCACGCACTTCAGGACTTGCTGCGGCGGCATGGATCTCCGGCCGCCCCGGCACGCATCGCGCACCTCGTCGCACTTCCCCACACCTACGTCTCCGAGCACGTCGAGACTGCGGACCTCCCCCGCGGGACCCTCCTCGACCGCGGCGACCTGGACAAGGGGCCGATCGCCGTCGTCGGCAAGGTCAAGGCCGCGATCGAACGGCACGGGCAAGGCCGCGCCCCGTTGACGGAGGACGGCGCCCAGGCCCTGGTCGACTTCCTCGGCGGCTCGTTGACCGGCCAGGCCGAGCAGCTCACCGCTGCCGCGGAGCACGAGACCCGCCTGGAGCAGATGACCCGGGACCAGAGCACGATCCTCGACCTCGTCCGGGGGTGGCGGCGGGCCAGCGTGGTCGGCGGCGCGGGCACGGGTAAGACGTGGCTGGCCCTCGAGCAGGCGCGACGCCGCGCTCGGGCCGGCGACCGCGTCGCGCTGCTCTGCTACTCGCGCGGGCTCGGCCGGTACTTCGAGCGGATGACGTCTACCTGGCCGGCCCACGAGCGCCCGGCCTTCGTCGGCCTGTTCCATGACCTACCCCTGGAGTGGGGCGCCGAGCCGGGCCCCGAGAACGACTCCGACTACTGGGAGCGCCGGCTCCCGCTGCGCCTGGGAGAGCTCGCCGCGCAGCGCGCGCCGGACGAGCTCTTCGACTGCGCCGTCGTCGACGAGGCGCAGGACTTCGGCGACCTGTGGTGGGTCTCCCTCCTGCGCTGCCTGCGCGAGCCTGACCGGGGCGGTCTCTTCGTCTTCATGGACGAGGCGCAGCGTGTCTTCTCCCGGACCGGGCACGTGCCGATCGACGCCGAGCCCCTCCAGCTGCGGTCGAACCTTCGCTCCACCAAGCAGATCGCGCAGGTCTTCGGCAGCCTCGCGCAGGACGAGCTGACCCCTCGCGGACGCTCGGGCCCACCGGTGCGCCTCGTCGACGTCCCCGCCGAGGACGCGATCTCCGCCGCGGACGACGCCGTCGAGGCCCTCCTCGAAGAGGGGTGGCGACCGGGCCAGGTCGCGCTGGTGACCACGCATCACCGGCACCCCGAACAGGTCAACGCCGTCGACGTCGGCGGCTTCGCCGCCTACTGGGACGACTTCTTCGCCGAGCAGGACGTCTTCTACGGGCACGTCCTGAACTTCAAGGGACTCGAGCGCACGGTCGTCGTGCTGGCGGTCGACGGCTTCCGAGAGAGCGAGCGCGCGCGCCGGATGCTCTACACCGGCATGTCGAGAGCGCGCTCGTTGCTCGTCGTCGTCGGGCCCCGCGACCGGATCGAGGAGGTCGGGGGCGCCGGGGTACGGCAGCGCCTCCGAAAGGCGCAGGTGTGGGCGCCGGGCTGAGCTCCGGTCGGCCCTCCGGGGACAGGAAGCCGCCTACCGGCCGAGGTCGGCGGCGTTGCGCGCCTCCGCGCGCGCCTGCCGGATGATGCGCACGAGGTCGATCTGCCGGCGTTCGTGCCAAGCCTCCACGGCGGCCCGCTGACGCTCGGCGACCCGTTCCGGGACCCCGACCCAGCGCTGCCACCAGTCGAGCGCATCCAGGCTGTAGGCGATGCCGGCGATCGGGCGCGCTCGGCGGATCGCGGCCAGGGCGCGCACCGGGCTGGTGCCGGTCGCCAGGAGGATCGCGAACGCCATCGACGGGCCTCTGTTGATCCCCATGTGGCAGTGCGCGAGGACCTGGGTGCCCTCCTGCGCGAGCGCTCCGAGCGCCACCCCGACGCCGGTCTCGAACCAGGAGTCGGGCATCGCCTGACCGGCGTCGTCCTGGCCGTTCCACACGTAGGTGATGTCCGGCGCGTGGCGGCGCATGAAGTCCTCGTCGGACCACTCGATCCGGTTGTCGATGACGTGCGTGATCCCGACCGCGCGGTACCCGGCGAGGTCTGCGAGCATCGCCTCGTCCCCCAGGTGGGAGGGCAGGTCGCCCCCGGTCCACACACGCTCGCCGACGCGACTGATGTTGGGCACCGTTGCCTCCTTCTCGGCATCCAGCATGACTGACGACCGCCTGCTGCGGCGGCGTCTAGCCGCAGCGGCGTCAGGCTGCGGCGGCGTCAGGCTGCGGCGGCGTCAGGCTGCGGCGGCTCGTCAGGGCCGAGCGGCACCGGTCCCGCCTCGGCCAGCAAGGTGTCCTGCGTGCACCGCTCGGCCGCGCGCCGCAGGGCGTCGTGCTCCGCCTGGGTCACCCAGAGCCCGTAGGCGGCTTTCACGGCGATCTGCTGCGAGGCGTAGCCGCACCAGGAGCTGCGCTCGGGCGGAAGCCAGGACGCCGCGTTGGACGAGCCCTTCTGCTGGTTGAGGGCGCCGTCCACGGCGAGCAGGTTGAGGGGATCGTTGCCGAAGCGACGGCGCTTCTCGGCGTCCCAGGACTGGGCACCGGATCGCCAGGCGTCCGCGAGCGCGACCACATGGTCGATCTGCACGAGCGGCGACGTGAGCTCGCCGCGAACGAAGTCGATGCGCCGGCCGCTGTACGGATCGATGAGGACTCCCGCCAGGACGACGCAGCCATGGGTGCCCGGCTTGAGGGTCTCGCCGGTGAGGTCGCGGCGAAGGATGTCGTTGCGGGTGTCGCAACCGTTGCGGTCGACGTCGGACCACGCGTCGCCGAACTGGTCCCGGTCGTAACTGGTGAGCGGCGCGCGCCCCTTGATCTGCAGGGTCGCGAGCTGATCGAGGGCGCGGCCTGCGTCCGGCCCGGAGCCGGGGGCCGATGTCGACGAGGGCGTGCCCTCGCGCGGGTCCTCCAACGGGCCGTTGTCGGAGGACCGGCAGCCCCCGAGCGCCCCTGCGCACAGCGCTGCCAGCACCGCCAGCGCAGCGACCCCCACGCGGCGGTCTCGGGCGTCGTGGCGTCGTCGGGCTTCGGGATTCACAGCAACCTCCCCCGAGGGCGCCCTTCGCGCCCGCGACAAAGCACTCTGCCATCTCACGAGCCCGGGCTGCATACCAGGGCCGGCGGGAGCCCCGGCGCGAGGCGGCGTCAGTCCTCGTTGGGCATGAGGATCCAGAGAATCGGGTAGACGATGATCTGGCTGCCCGGGATCACCATGAGGATGACGATGAAGAGCAGGCGCGCCAACCACGGCCCGATGCCGAAGCGGCGGCCGAGCCCGGCGCAGACTCCGGCGATCAGCCGGCCCTGACGCGGACGGACGAGGCCTTGCCGGCGGAACCCGGAACGGACGTCGCTCACGATGGTTGCCCTCCTTGTGTGATGCCGCAGCCGATGCGGCGCTAGGTGCTGTTCGTGCGCTGGTGTGGACCTTGCGCAGCGCCCTGGCACCAGCCTGCCCCCGCGAGCGCCCCTCGCGCATCCCTGCCCGCGCGATGGTCCTGTCTACCGACAGCACCTTGGTCGGGGCGCACGGTTGGACGGCGGGCCCGCGCGCTCGATGCCCAGGTGGCGCAGCGCACGCCGCGGCGCGTCGCCTGCGGGCCGCGGCCGCACCCCTCCAGCGGCCTTTCGCTGCCCGATTACTGGCCTTGCAGGCCAGGCCTGTCCGGGAATAGGGAAGCCCTTGGAAGACCTTCGAAGGGCGTCGATGCGACCCGGAACCTCCGGGGTCTCACGGCGGGACCCGGCGCCCCGCGTGCGATGTCGTGGGCAAAACGCTTGCCCTTCTCGGGGTGTCCGACGACGCGGCACGGGGCGACCCGCCCGGTGCGGAGGCGCGGTCTCGCAACGGTTTTGCGTCCCCCTCCCCGAAGCCCGTGGGACGCTCGGACAGCGATGGCCCAGCGCGTTCGACCGTCGGCATCCAGTAGACCCGTGGCAGTTATGCACAATGTGATCCACAAATGTGGATTCCGCGCCGCAGTC
>JAHECE010000190.1 GCA_024641895.1 Actinomycetales bacterium | reverse complement strand
AGTACTGCGCGAGGAACAGCGCGAGCCGCTCCTTTGCCCCGCTGAGATCTTCGTCGGGGTACATGGGGCGCAGCAGCGGGTCGTCCTCGATCCCCTCGTAGAACGCGTCGACGAGGCGCCTGAAGGTGTCGTGGCCGCCCACGGCGGCGTAGAACGTCTCGGGCGTCCCGGTGGACGAGGCGGGTGTGCTCACCACGCCATCATCCCAGCCGCCGCCCGTTCGCGCCGGGCCTGGAGCCGGTCGCCCGGGCCACCCCGCGGTGTCCGGCCTCGGGGTACGCTCGCCACCGGTGGCGCTCACCGGCGCCCAAGGACTTCCACGAGGAGTTGACGAGCATGAGCAAGGCAGAGGACATCCTCGCGGATCTCGGCGGGACCGCGAACGTGGTCGACATCGAGCCGTGCATCACGCGACTGCGTGTCGTGGTCGTCGACGCACGGCTCGTCAACGACGCGGCGCTCCGTACGCACGGGGCGTTCGGCGTCGTGCGGTCGGGTGAGGTCGTCCAGGTCGTCGTCGGGCCTGAGGCCGACGACCTCGCCGAGGAGATCCAGCGCCTGCGCTGACCGCGGACGCCGTCGAGGCGTCCTGACCCGGGCGGCCCGAGCATCGGGCACCGAGCGCAGGCGGCGGGCACCGAGCGCAGGCATCGGGCACCGAGCGCAGGCATCGGGCACCGAGCGCAAGCGGCGGGCACCGGACGCAGGCGGCAGCGTCGCCGACGACGCCTGGCCACCGGCAGTGGTGGTCAGCCGGCGAGTGCGATCCCGGCTTCGTCGAGGGTCGCCCTGATCCGGCGGCGAAGCTCGCTCGCGACCGCGCCCTGCTGACCTGAGTGTGTCTTGAGCGTCACCTGCAGCTGGGCTCCCGCTGCCGCGAGGTCCGCCACGAACGCCACGCTGGGCTCGCCGATGACGAGTCCCGACCATGGCTCGTCCATGGTCAGCGTCGCCGCGGTCGTCCGGAGCAGCTCGTAGGTTCGATCCAGGGGCGCCGCGGCTTCCACGCGCACCTCGACGACGGCGCGGGACCACCCCTGAGACTGGTTGCCCACGCGCAGGATCTCGCCGTTGCGGCAGTACCAGAGCGTTCCGTTGGTGTCCCGGAGGCGGGTCACTCGTAGCCCGATCCCTTCGACCGTGCCGCTGGTCGTGCCGATGTCCACGAGGTCTCCGACGCCGTACTGATCCTCGATCATCATGAACAGGCCCGAGAGCACGTCCTTGATGAGGGACTGGGAGCCGAAGCCGATGGCCAGCCCGAGCACGCCGGCCGAGGCCAGCAGCGGCGCCAGGTTCCAGCCGAGCTGACCGAGCACCATGACGAGGACCACGAGTCCGACGCCCGCGACAACGGCCGAGTCGAGTACCGAGTTCAGGGTCTCGGCGCGCTGCTTGCGCCGGTCCACGGCCGCCCCACCGAGGCTCACGCTCGCGCTGCCCGCGGAGGCCCGTCCGAAGCGCGCAAGGGGCTCGGTGGCGGCGACGAGGCGGTAGGTCATCCGGTGGACGAGGAACCGGAGGGCGACGGTGAGGAGGATCCCGCCGATGATCGTCACCACCATGCGGAGCGTGGCCGTGGTGGCGACGGTGATCGTCGCGGTCGCCTCATCCAGGGTCGAGTCGGTCGCGGAGGGTGTGGCGATCGCCAGGACGGCATCGCGGAGGCTTGGCATGGCCAGAGGCTAGCGATGCGGCCCCGGTGACGCTGCGACCTCTGGCAGGATCGCCTGGGGCGGTTCGTGCCGCGGATCCGCGTGCCGTGCCCTTCACTACACGAGCGATCAGGGACACCATGACGAACGAATACAGCGAGCACCCGGAACCGAGCGACGAGCTCAGCCGGCTCGCAGCCGCGCACGGCGTCGCCCTCGATTTCTGGGACTTCCAGGGGCACCACCGGATCATCTCCGAGAAGGCGATCATCGCGGTCCTGGCCGCCCTGGGCATCGACGCCGCCACCCCTGACGCCGTTCGTTCCGCCCTCGCCGAGCTCGACGTCGCCCCCTGGCGGGCGACGCTGCCGCCCGTGACGGTGCTGCGCGAGGAGCGGGAGGCGCACCTTCCGGTCCACGTGCCGGACGGCACGACGGTCACGGCGCGGGTGGACCTCGAGGACGGTACGAGCCGCGACCTGGCACAGCTCGACATCTGGATGCCGCCCCGTGAGGTGGACGGCGCGATGGTCGGTCGTGCGACCTTCCTTCTACCGACGGACCTGCCGATCGGCTGGCACGAGATCGTCGCCGTCACCGAGGAGGGCGAGACCCGCGCCCCGCTCGCTGTGACGCCGCAGCGGCTCGCGGCGCCGGACGCGAACCTCGCCGGCGGACGGGGCTGGGGCTTCATGGCGCAGCTCTACTCGGTGCGCTCGCGTGACTCGTGGGGGTTCGGAGACCTGGCGGACCTGCGCGAGATCGCCTCGCTCTCCGGAGACCTCGGTGCCGACTTCCTCCTGATCAACCCGCTTCACGCGGCCGAGATCGTCCCGCCGCTCACGCCGTCGCCCTACCTGCCGACCACGCGCCGCTTCTCGAACCCGCTGTACATCCGTCCCGAGGACATCCGAGAGGTCGCCTACCTGACGACTCAGCAGCGCACGCTCGTCCACTGGGCCGCGGAACCGATGCGCGAGGCCAACACCGACGCCGGCCCGATCGACCGCGACGCGGTGTGGGCGGCCAAGAAGTCGGCGCTCGACGTGATCTTCTCCGCGCCCCGCAGCCGCGCGCGGCAGCGTGACCTGGAGCGTTTCCGCGCTCTCGAGGGCCAGGGCCTCGAGGACTTCGCGCTCTGGAGTGCCCTGACCGAGCACTATGCGGGCCAGGAGTGGCCCGCGGACGCGGTGGACATCAACTCCGCGCTCGTCCAGGGGCTGCGCTCGGAGCTCAAGGAACGCGTCGACTTCTACGCATGGCTGCAGTGGGTGCTCGACGAGCAGCTGGCCAGAGCGCAGGGCACCGCCCGGGCCTCAGGCATGGGGATCGGGATCATGCACGACCTCGCGGTCGGGGTGCATCCCTCGGGCGCCGACGTGTGGGCCATGCCGGACGTGCTCGCCAAGGGTGTCTCCGTCGGTGCCCCGCCGGACTGGTTCAACCAGCAAGGCCAGGACTGGTCGCAGCCGCCGTTCCGGCCGGACGCGCTCGCCCGCCTGGGCTACGCCCCGATCCGCGACCTCGTCCGCACGATCCTGCGCCACGCGGGCGCCGTCCGCATCGACCACATCATCGGGCTCTTCCGGCTGTGGTGGGTGCCCCAGGGGATGCCGGCTGACCAGGGCACCTACGTCCGCTACGACCACGAGGCGATCCTGGGGGTGCTCGTGCTCGAGGCCTACCGCGCCGGCGCCGTCGTCATCGGCGAGGACCTCGGCACCGTCGAGCCGTGGGCCCGGGAGTACATGGCGGAGCGCGGCATCCTCGGCACGTCGATCCTCTGGTTCGAGAAGACGCACGACGAGTGGCCTCGGCCGCCGCACGAGTACCGCTACCTCGCGCTCTCGACGGTGACGACCCACGACCTGCCGCCGACGGCCGGGTACCTCGCCGAGGAGCACGTCGACCTCCGCGACCGGCTCGGTCTGCTGGCCGAGCCCATCGAGAAGGTCCGTCACGACGCGCGGACGGAGCGGGAGCGGTTCATCGGTGCGCTCGACGGGCTGGGCCTGCTGCCCGAGAACCCGTCGGAGAGCCAGATCGTCGAGGGGCTTCACCGGTTCCTCGTCCGCACGCCCTCGGTGCTTCTCGGCGTCGCCCTCACCGACGCGGTGGGGGAGCGGCAGACCCAGAACCAGCCCGGCACCGACCAGGAGTACCCGAACTGGAAAGTCCCGCTCGCGGACGGCAGCGGAGCGGTGGTCCTCGTGGAGGACCTCGCGCGGTCGCCGCGCCTGACCTCGCTCGTTTCCGCCCTGACAGGAGACCTCGCATGAGTGTCGTGACCGTACTTGCGCCCATCGCCGGTCGGGTCGTGGCCATGTCGGCCGTGCCCGACCCGGTCTTCGCGGAATCGATGCTCGGGCCGGGGCTCGCGATCGATCCGGCGCTCGTCGAGAAGTCCGACGTGCTGGCGCCCGTGGACGGCATCGTTCGCACGGTGCTGCCGCACGCCGTCGCCGTGCAGACGCAGGAGGGGCATGCGGTGCTGGTGCACCTGGGTCTCGACACCGTCGAGCTCCAGGGCGTCGGCTTCCTGCTCGGTGTCGCCAAGGGCGATCAGGTCGACGCCGGCCAGCTGGTGATCTCCTGGTCGCCGAAGGACATCGCCGACAAGGGCCACAACGTCGTGACGGCGGTCGTCGCCCTCGAGGCGGAGGCCGCAGAGCTCACGATGCTGGCCAAGCCGGGCGACGACGTCAGCCCGGGCGACCCGCTGTTCGAGTGGGACAAGCCCGTCAAGGCCTCTCGGCGCTAGTCGAGGCGCCGCGGTCGGCTGCCTGGCCGACAGCGGAGGGCACGCCGCTACGCGACAGCGTCAGGCGTCGGCCTGCGCGGCCGCGCGGTCGCGGGCCTGTGCTTCGAGCGCCCGCCGGACGCCGTCGCGGGCCTCGACCACGAGCCTGCGCAGCGCGGGTGTGCGGTCACCCAGCTGGTCGAGCCAGGCGTCGATGCGGGCGAGCACGTCGACGCCGGTGCTCTCCTCGAGCCCGGCCAGCAGCGTGGGGTAGAGCCCGACCACGATGCTCTGCGCCATCTCGTTGGTCCGGCTCGCCCAGACCGGCTCGAGCGACGCGAAGTAGGGCTCGACGAACGGCACGAGCAGGCTGCGGTCGCGCACCCGGGAGAACCCGCCGATGACGGCGGCCTGGATGGCGTTGGGCAGCTCCTCGCTCTCGACGGCGGACGCCCAGGCCTCCTGCTTCGCCGTCGCCGTTGGGATCG
>JAHECE010000020.1 GCA_024641895.1 Actinomycetales bacterium | reverse complement strand
CCAGGAGGCCGCCTCGATACGGTCCGGCAACGCGGTGTGGCGATACCCGTGGAGCCGCTCGACGCCCTCGATCCGGATGACCCGGTCGATGTCGACCGAGATGATCGCGCCCATCTTCTGGAGCACCGCGATCAGGTCCATGATCTCGGGCTCGATGGCCGCGCCGCGCAGCTCCGTGATGCCCTGGGCGCGGACCGCGGTGAGCAGCGTCTGTTCCGTGGCGCCGACACTCGGGTAGGGCAGCTCGATCTTGGTACCGCGCATGCCGTCGGGCGCCGTGATCCGGATGCCCTGCTCCATCTTGTCGACGTGGGCGCCGAACTTGCGCAGGATGTCGAGGTGGTAGTTGATCGGCCGGTCACCGATGCGGCAGCCGCCGAGATCCGGGATGAACGCCTCGCCGAGGCGGTGCACCAGCGGTCCGCAGAACAGGATGGGGATCCGGCTCGAGCCCGCGTGCACCCCGATGTCGGCGACGTGGGCAGACTCCACGTTGCGCGGGTCGAGCTTGAGCACCCCGCCCGCAGCATCCATCTCGACGGAGACACCGTGCAGCGACAGCAGGTCGGAGACGACGGCGACGTCACGGATCTGCGGGACGTTTCGCAGCTCGCTGGGCTCCTCACCCAGCAGCGCCGCGACCATGGCCTTGGAGACGAAGTTCTTCGCCCCGCGCACGGTGATCTCACCGGACAGTGGCGTCCCGCCGTGGACCCTCAGCAGATCGCTCATCACTCACCTCGTCGCCGTTGAACGTGGTCCCCGCAGACGGGGCCACCGGTCAGGATAGGCCGCGTGCCGCCGACCACGGGCAGATCAGCGCCCGCGGGGGCAAGCCGGACCTGCGCCGGCACCGCCCTCGAAGCACACCGATCAGGAGAGCGGTGCCTGGCTGTGGATCGGGACGCTCACGGGCCGCGCCGCCTTGATCGCCACCGGCGGCAGATGCTTGGCCGGCAGAGTCTTGGGCCGCCACGCGGCGCGAGACTCCTCGAACGCGGCGATCTCGTCGGCGTGGTTGAGGGTCAGGCCGATGTCGTCGAGACCTTCGAGCAGACGCCACCGGGTGTAGTCGTCGATCTGGAACGAGGCGACGATGTCGCCGCACACGACCTCACGCTTGACCAGGTCGACCGTGATCTCCGTGCCGGGCGAAGCCTCCAGAGCCTTCCAGATCAGCTCGATGTCCGCCTGCGCCAGCTGGGCCGCGAGCAGGCCCTGCTTGCCGGAGTTGCCACGGAAGATGTCGGCGAACCGTGAGGCCAAGACTGCTCGGAAGCCGTAGTCCTTGAGGGCCCAGACGGCGTGCTCGCGGGAGGAGCCGGTCCCGAAGTCGGGGCCGGCCACGAGCACGGAGCCGCTCGCGTACGCGGGCTGGTTGAGCACGAAGTCGGGATTGCCCCGCCAGGCAGCGAAGAGGGTGTCCTCGAAGCCCGTGCGGGTGACGCGCTTGAGGTAGACCGCCGGGATGATCTGGTCGGTGTCCACGTTGCTGCGACGCAGCGGGACACCGATTCCGGTGTGCGTGGTGAACGCTTCCATCGTCTGTCTCTCCTCGGGTGGGTCGCTCAGCTGGCGGCGGAGTCGGCGGTCTGCAGGTCGGCGGGCGAGGACAGCGTGCCGCGGATCGCTGTCGCAGCGGCGACCAGGGGCGAGACGAGGTGGGTACGCCCGCCGCGGCCCTGGCGGCCCTCGAAGTTGCGGTTCGACGTCGACGCGCTGCGCTCCTGAGGAACCAGCTGGTCCGGGTTCATGCCCAGGCACATCGAGCAGCCGGCGTTACGCCACTCGGCACCGAAGTCCAGGAACACCTGGTCGAGCCCCTCTGCCTCGGCCTGCAGCCGGACGCGGGCCGAGCCCGGCACGACGAGCACCCGGACCGAGTCCGCCTTCTTCTTGCCCTTGATGATCTCCGCGACAGCACGAAGGTCTTCCATACGGCCGTTGGTGCAGGAGCCGATGAACACGGTGTCGACGGCGATGTCGCGCAGCGGCGCACCCGGGGTCAGGCCCATGTACTCGATCGCCCGCTCGGCGGCGTGCCGCTCGGTCTCGTCCGCGATCAGCTCCGGCACCGGAACAGATGCCGACAGCGGCAGGCCCTGGCCGGGGTTCGTGCCCCACGTGACGAACGGCTCGAGGTCCGAGGCGTTGAGCACGACCTCGGTGTCGAACGTCGCGTCGTCGTCGCTGCGCAGCGTCTTCCAGTACTCGACAGCGGCGTCCCAGTCCTCGCCCTCGGGCGCGTGCGGACGACCCTTGAGGTACTCGAACGTCGTCTCGTCGGGGGCGATCATCCCGGCCCGCGCGCCGGCTTCGATCGACATGTTGCAGATCGTCATCCGCGCCTCCATCGAGAGGGTGCGGATGGCCTCGCCGCGGTACTCCAGGACGTAGCCCTGGCCGCCGCCGGTGCCGATCTTGGCGATGATCGCGAGGATGATGTCCTTCGCGGTCGAGCCTGGCGGCAGCGTGCCGTCGACGGTGACGGCCATCGTCTTGAACGGCGCGAGCGGCAGCGTCTGGGTGGCGAGCACGTGCTCAACCTCGCTGGTGCCGATACCGAAGGCCAGCGCGCCGAAAGCGCCGTGCGTGGAGGTGTGCGAGTCGCCGCACACCACCGTCAGGCCCGGCATCGTCAGGCCCAGCTGCGGGCCGACGACGTGCACGATGCCCTGGTCGGCATCGCCGAGGGAGTGGATCCGCACGCCGAACTCGGCGGCGTTGTTGCGCAGGGTCTGGATCTGGGTCCGGCTCGTCTCGTCCGCGATGGGACGATCGATGTCGAGGGTCGGGGTGTTGTGGTCCTCGGTCGCCAGCGTGAGGTCCGGGCGGCGGACGGGACGCCCCGCCAGCCGCAGGCCCTCGAACGCCTGAGGGCTCGTCACCTCGTGCACGAGGTGGAGATCGATATAGAGGAGATCAGGCGCGCCGTCATGCCCTTCGCGCACTACGTGGTCGTGCCAGACCTTCTCCGCCAACGTGCCGGCCATGTCCGCTCACCTCTTCGCGCAGCCGCCACCCGGTCCGTTCCGGGCGACGCACGGTTGCGTCTCAGCCTTCGAGACGGCAATATCGACTTATGGACAACTCTAGCGGAGTCGGCGTTCTGGACAAGGCCGCAATCGTCCTGAGTGCGCTAGAAGCAGGACCCGCAACCCTGGCGCAGCTCGTCGCCGCCACCCACCTCGCCCGCCCGACGGCGCACCGCCTTGCGGTCGCCCTGGAGCACCACCGCCTGGTCGGCCGCGACCTCCAGGGCAGGTTCATCCTAGGACCGCGACTGGCCGAGCTGGCGGCCGCCGCGGGCGAGGATCGACTGCTCGCCGCCGCCGGGCCGGTCCTGACCGCGTTGCGCGACCACACCTCGGAGAGCGCCCAGCTCTACCGTCGCCAGGGCGAGCAGCGGATCTGCGTTGCCGCGGCCGAGCGGCCGGTCGGCCTGCGGGACTCGATCCCCGTGGGCGCCGCGCTGACGATGAGCGCCGGCTCCGCGGCCCAGGTCCTGCTCGCCTGGGAGGAGCCTGAGCGGCTGCACCGCGGACTGCACGGCGCGAAGTTCACCGCGACCGTCCTGTCCGGCGTCCGGCGGCGCGGCTGGGCCCAGTCGGTCGGCGAGCGCGAGCCCGGGGTCGCCTCGGTCTCGGCTCCCGTGCGCGGCCCCTCGGGCCGGGTGGTCGCCGCCGTCTCGGTATCGGGCCCGGCCGAGAGGATGACCCGCCAGCCGGGCCGCCTGCACGCCGCCGCCGTGGTCAGCGCCGCCAACCGGCTCTCCGACGTCATGCGCCGCACCGAGGACTGACGGCCGCGCGCCGCACCCTCTCGCACGCCGCAGCCCTGCTCAGCAACGCCGAAGGCCCCCACTCCGCGAGGAGTGGGGGCCTTCGATGATGTAGCCCCGACCGGATTCGAACCGGCGCCGCCGCCTTGAGAGGGCGGTGTCCTAGGCCGCTAGACGACGGGGCCATCTGTCTTACGCCGCGGGAGAGCCTACCGGACTCCGGGAGGGTCTCTTCCACACGCACAAGGCGCTGGGGTACCAGGACTCGAACCTAGACTAACTGAACCAGAATCAGTCGTGCTGCCAATTACACCATACCCCATGGGGTATTCCGACCGCCGCGTCACCAGCGCAAAACCGCTGGTCACGCGGGGCGAACTACCGGCCAACGAGTCTACCGGAGCGCGTGGGGCCGACCAAACCGGCCCGTCAGGGCGATCTCGACCGACTCACTCGTCCGACATCGCGCCACTGCGTCGGCCGTACCCTCGCGAGGATCGCGAGGAGTGAGACGCACGAGTGAGGCAGAGGCCGCTCCGTGGCCCGCCGCAGCGGCGACCGGCCTGCCGCCAGCCGTGAGAAGCCCGCTCCGCCGCGAGGGCGGACGGCGGACCCGCCCCGGCTAGCCTGTAGCGGGTGACGGCCGACGCGCTCCCGGCGCCCGGGCAGACCAGGCGACTTCAGCTCGTCGGCCAGCTGTCCGCTCCCCTGCGTCGCTTCCTTCGCACGGAGTCCGGCAGTGCCACGCTCCTGGTCGCAGCCACGGCGCTCGCGCTCTGCTGGTCGAACTCCGCCTGGTCGGCCTCCTATGAGGCTCTCTGGCACACCGAGGCGTCGATCGCCCTGGGCTCGTTCGAGCTCTCGATGCACCTGAGTCACTGGATCAATGACGGCCTCATGGCCGTGTTCTTCCTCGTCATCGGCCTCGAGGTACGCCGCGACCTGTCCGTCGGCGAGCTGACGGAACGCCGGCGGGTCGTCCTGCCCGTCCTTGCGGGCGTCGGCGGCCTGGTCGTGCCGGCGCTGCTGTACCTGGCGGTCAACCCCGCAGGTGAGGCCGCCCAGGGGTGGGGAGCCGTGATCGGCAGCGACACCGCCTTCCTGCTCGGCACCCTCGCGCTCGTCGGGCCGGCGACGTCGACGCAGCTGCGGGTCTTCCTGCTCACCCTCATGGTCTTCGACGACCTCGTCGCGGTGACCGTCATCGGCGCGGTGTACTCCGAGGAGATCGTCCCCGGGGCCCTGGGGGCCGCGCTGGGCGCCGCCGCCGCGCTCGCACTCCTCGGCAGGCTCGGGGTGTGGCGAACCTGGCCGTACGTGGCCGTGATGCTCGTGCTGTGGGTGGCGACGGTCGAGTCCGGCCTGCACGCCTCGATCGCGGGCATGTCCGCGGGTCTGCTCATTCCGTCGTACGCCCCTCGCCGAGCAGACGTCGAGGGCGCCGCGCGGCGGTTCACCGCGTTCCGGCAGTCCCCCCTCGCCGAGGTGGGTCGCTCCGCGCAGGAGGCACTGGCGCGCGCCGTGCCGGTGAACGAGCGGCTGCAGATGATCCTGCTGCCCTGGGCGGGGTACGTCATCGTGCCGCTCTTCGCCCTGGCCAACGCCGGGGTGGACCTCCGCGGAGGCATGCTCGGCGACGCCCTGCGCTCACCTGTCACCTGGGGTGTCGTCCTGGGCCTGGTCGGAGGAAAGGTCATCGGGATCTGCGCCGGCACCTACGCCGGCGTCCGTCTCAGGCTGGGAGAACTGCCACAAGGGGTCGGGCCGGGTCACCTCTTGGGTGGCGCGACCCTCGCGGGCATCGGCTTCACCGTCTCGCTCCTCATCATCGGGCTGGCCTTCCCGAGCCAGGACCTGCGCGACCAGGCGACGGTGGGGGTCCTGATCGCCCTCGTTCTGGCCACGGCGCTCGGCTGGGTCGTCTTCCGACTCGCTGCCGTGCTGCGCGGCGAGACGTCCGCCGGACTGCCCACCGTGCTCGCCGACGAGGTCGACGCCGGCCGCGACCACATCCTCGGACCTGCGGGAGCCCCGCTCACGCTCGTCGAGTACGCCGACTTCGAGTGCCCCTTCTGTGCGCGGGCGACGGGGGTCGCGAGGCAGGTGCGCGACCACTTCGGCGACGACCTGCGCTACGTCCTGCGCCACCTTCCGCTGCCCGACGTCCACCCCCATGCCGAGCTCGCGGCGGCCGCCGCCGAGGCGGCCGGAGCCCAAGGGCGGTTCTGGGCCATGCACGATCGCCTCTTCGAGCACCAGGATGCGCTCGAGCTCACGGAACTGGCCGGGTACGCGGGCGACATCGGGCTCGACGTCGAGCGATTCCTCCGGGAGATCGACGAGCGCGTGCACGCCGGGCGCATCAGGGCCGACGTCGCGGGCGCCGAGGCGAGCGGCGCCCGGGGGACGCCGACGTTCTTCGTCGGCACGAGGCGGCACGTCGGCCCGTACGACGCGGAGACGCTCATCCGCGAGCTCGAGGCGAGTCGCGCTCAGGTCTGACCACGCGCCGGGCAGTGCCGGGGCGGACGCCGAGTGGTCGCGGCGGGAGCGGTCAGACCGTCTCGAGGTACTTGTGCACGAGGCTCACCGCGACGGCGCCCTGGCCCACCGCCGACGCGACGCGGCGGATGACGTCGTGCCGCACGTCGCCGGCCGCGAAGATGCCCGGCACGCTGGTCTCCAGGAGGAAGGGGTCACGCCGGGGCGTCCACCCCACGGGACGCCGGCCGTCTCGCATGAGGTCCTGCCCGGTGAGGATGAACCCGGCGTCGTCGAGCTCCAGGAGGCCGCCGAAGAGGTCACTGTGCGGGACGGCCCCGATGAAGACGAAGAGCGCGTCGGCAGGCAAGGTCTCGGTCGCGCCGGTGCGCCGGTTCTTGGTCGTGACCGCCTCGAGATGCCCGGCACCGGCGACGGCGCTGACCTCGGTGCCCGGCATCAGGGTGATGTTCGACCTCGCCTCGATCTGGTCGATGAGGTACCGGGACATGCTGCTTGCGAGGGAGTCTCCCCTGATGAGCATCGTGACCTCGCGCGCGAAGCGCGAGAGGAACATCGCGCCCTGACCGGCCGAGTTCGCGCCGCCCACGACGACGACGTGGCGGTCGCGGTAGTTCATCGCCTCGGACGACGCCGCGCCGTAGTAGATCGACGCACCGAGCAGCGGCTCCACGCCGGGCACGTCCAGCGTCCGGACCTTGACCCCCGTGGCGATCACCACTGCGTGGCACGTGAGCTCGCTGCCGTCGTCGAGCGTGAGGACACGGTACGGGTCTTCCGCCCGCAGGCCGACGACCTCCTGCGCCACGAGGATCTCGGCGCCCAGCCGCTTCGCCTGAGCCGTAGCGCGCCGCGCGAGGTCTGCACCGCCGATCCCGCTCGGGAACCCGAGGTAGTTCTCGATCTTCGAGCTCGTGCCAGCCTGCCCACCCGGAACCTCCATCTCCACGACGGCCGTCTTGAGCCCCTCGGAGGCGCCGTAGACGGCGGCGGCCAGTCCGGCAGGGCCCGCACCGATGATGATCAGGTCGTAGAAGGGTCGGGTCGCCGGCGCGGTGAGCCCGAGCTTCGCCGCAAGCGTGTGGATGTCGGGTCCGACCAGCGTCGACCCGTCCGGGAAGAACAGGACCGGCAGCCGCGCGTGCCCTTGCGCGGACACCTCGACAAGGGTCCTTGCCTCCGAGTCCTTGTCGATGTCGAGCCACCGGTACGGGATCTGGCTCCGCGCGAGAAACTCCTTCACCGTGTGGGAGTCGGGCGACCAGAGGGCCCCGGCCACCCGGATGCCGTCATAGGAGACCGGGACACTTGCGCGCCAGTCGCCGAGGAGGTCGTCGAGCACCGGGTACAACCGTTCCTCAGGCGGGTCCCACGGCTTCATGAGGTAGTAGTCGAGGTCGATCGCGTTGATGCTCGCGATGGCGGCGTCCGTGTCTGCGTAGGCGGTCAGCAGCACCCTCTTGGCGTCGGGGTAGAGCCGGATCGCCTCGGCGAGGAACTCCACTCCGGTCATGCCGGGCATCCGCTGGTCCACGAGGAACAGGGCAACCGGCGTGCCCCGACGCTTGAACTCCTGGACCGCCTCGAGACCCTCGGCGCCGGAGCCGGCCTTGACGATCCTGTAGTCGGCCCGGTAGCGGGCCTGGAGGTCCCGAGCAACCGCGTTGAGGACGTGCGCCTCGTCGTCCACCGTCATCAGGACGGGCTTGGACATGTCTCCACCTCCGGTCAGCGGCTCACTCTGCGGGGCGGAAGTCGATCGGCAGCCGCACCGTGAAGCACGTGCGACCGGGGCGGGACTCCACGCCGATCTCGCCACGGTGCTTCTGGACGATCAGGTTGCGCGAGATGTTCAGGCCCAGGCCCGTCCCCTGCCCCAGCGCTTTCGTGGTGAAGAAGGGGTCGAAGATCTTCGACTGGACGTCGGCCGGGATGCCCGGGCCGTCGTCCTCGACCTGGACCACCACCCACGGACCCTCGCGCCACGTGCGGACCGTGAGCCTGCCGGCCCCGCGCATCGCGTCGATCGCGTTGTCGATGATGTTGGTCCACACCTGGTTGAGCTCGCTCGCGTACGCCTGGATCGTGGGCAGGTCCTCGGCGTAGTCCCGCACGACGGTTACGCCGCCCTTGAGCTTGTTGTGCAAGATGATCAGGGTGTTGTCGAGGCCCTTGCGGACATCCACCTCCTGAACCGGGGCGCGGTCCATGTAGGTGTACGTCTTGAGCGCACCGACGAGCTCGGCGATCCTCCCTGCGCCGACCATGATCTCGCCGACCAGGCTGTAGATCCCGTACTTGAAGGCCACCCAGTCCGCCACGATGCCGAGCCCCTCCGGACCGAAGGTGTCCTCCAACGACGCGAGGTCCGACGCCTGCCAACCGAGGCTCACGAGTGCGGAAGGCAGGTCGTCGCCGACCTCGACCCCACGCTCGTCCAGCCAGTCCTCGACCGCAGCCTCCCGGTCGCTGCGCACCAGGGCGCTGAGCGGGACAGGGTTCCCGGCCCGCTCGCGGGCGATGTCGTCGAGCCCGGAGAGTGCGTTCGACCGCACCTCGTCGAGCTCGAGACTGCCGAGTCTCGCCTGGACGGTGGACCAGCGGGTGAACGCCGACTGGAGCTGAGCCGCACCGCGCTGCGCCGACGAGGCCGGGTTGTTGAGCTCGTGCGCCATGCCGGCGCTCAGCTTGCCGAGGGAGGCGAGCTTCTCCTGCATGATCAGCTGGTTCTGCATCTGGTTCAGCTGGTCGAGGGTCTCCTGAAGCGCGTCGTTCTTGTGCTTGAGCTCCTCCGTCCGCTCCCTGAGAGTTCGCTCGCTCGCCCGCAGGGCTTCCTCGGCCGCCTTTCGCTCGCCGATGTCGCGGATGATTCCCGTGTAGTACCGGTCCTCCCGCACGGTCCAGGTGGACAGCGAGAGCTCGATGGGCAGCGTGGTGCCGTCCTTGCGGCGGGCTGAGAGCTCGACCGTGGTGCCGATGACGTGGGGGATGCCCGTAGCCGTGTACCGCGCCATCCCGGTCCGGTGCGCCTCGTGGTAGCCCTCGGGGATGATCATCTCGAGGCGCTGCCCGACGGCCTCCTCCTCCGAGAACCCGAGGATGCGTGTTGCCGCCTGGTTCCAGCTGACGATCTGGCCGACGTGGTCGGCGGAGATGATGGCGTCGATCGCCGACTCCGTGACCGAGCGGAACTTCTGCTCGGCCTGCTTGCGCTCGCTGATGTCGCGGATGATCCCGGTGTAGTACCGGTCGTCGTCCAGGAACCACGTCGCGAGCGACAACTCCACCGGGAACTCGATGCCGTCCTTGCGGACGCCTGCGAGCTCGACGGTCTTGCCGATCACGTGGGTCGGCCCCCCCGTGGTCACCCGGTGGACGCCCGTGCGGTGCTGCTCGTGGAAGCGGTCGGGGATGATGATCTCGAGCGGGTGCCCGATGACCTCCTCCTCGGCGTGCCCGAAGAGCACGGTGGCCGCGGTGTTCCAGGAGCGGATCGTCCCCTCGGCGTCCGCCGAGATGATCGCGTCGATGGCCGACTCCATGACGGACCGGAACTTCGCCTCCGACTCGCGGAGCGCCGTGCGGACCTTGGAGACCGTGACCTGGCGCTCGACCCGAGCCAGCACCTCGCGCGGGTCGAACGGCTTCACGATGAGGTCGTCGCCGGACTCGAGGGACTTGACCCACCCCTCGGCGTCGTCTCGATCCACGATGAAGATGACGGGGATGTCCTGGACGACCTTGCGTCGCCGCAGCCCGTCGATGAGCTCGAAGGGGTCCGCGTCGGTGAGGTCCGTGTCGATCAGGACGAGGTTCGAGTCCGCGGCTTCCGGCGCGTCGGGCGTACCGCCACTCATCCGGCCGACCTGGTAGCCCTCGCTCGCCAGGAGCTCGCGCAGCCCGTCGTCGCCGACGACGTCGTCAGCGACGATCAGGACGCGTCCGCGGTCGGCCATGCGCGGCGCCACCTCCCGTCGTTCGTCTCGGTGAGTCCCCGGATCGAGACCTACTATGCCCGCTCAGCGAAAGCGGGATCGAGCCGCCCGGCGCACCTCAGGGATGCGACGGCGCCGGCGACGCACCCTCGACGACGAAGCTGACCTCGTCCTCGTAGCACCACCACCAGTCCTCACCGGGCTCGTAGGAGCGGATGATCGGGTGCTCGGGATCGGCCCGCCAGTGCCCCCTCGCGTGCCGGTTCGGCGAGTTGTCGCAGCATCCGACGTGACCGCAGGCCATGCAGAGCCGCAGGTGGACCCAGTGTCCACCGATCCGTAGGCAGTCCTCGCAACCGTCACTGGACGGCGTGACGAGCCGCACGGCGTCGAGGTGGGTGCAGGTGACTGTCATCCTGGGAGACCTCCGTGGAGCGGGAGAACGTGAGCCTACCCGGCCTCGGGACGCGCGACGGCGGGTCCCGAGGCCGGCGTCACGAGCGGGCGCGAAGCGCCCGGATCCTCGCGAGCGAGGAGTCCTTGCCGAGGATCTCCATCGACTCGAAGAGCGGCGGGGAGACACGCCGGCCCGTGACGGCCGTGCGCACCGGACCGAACGCGAGGCGCGGCTTGATGCCGAGGCCCTCGACGATGGCGGCGCGCAGCGCGGCCTCGACCGACGCTGTCGTGAAGTCAGCCTCCGGCAGGGGCTCGAGCGCTTCGAGCGCGGCGTCGAGCACGTCCGTCGCCTCAGCCCGCAGGGCCGCCGCCGCGGCGGGCTCGACGGCGAGGTCACCGTCGGCCGTGAAGAGGTAGTCGACCATCCCGGGCGCGGCGGCGAGCAACGTGAGCCGCTCCTGGACGAGCGGCACCGCCGCGAGCAGGACCGCGCGCTCGCCGTCCGGCAGGTCGGCGATGTCGGCAGCCGAGACCAGTCCGGCGGCGTGCAGTACGGGCGAGATGCGGGCGGCGAGCACCTCGGGGGCCAGCAGGCGCAGGTGGGCGGCGTTGATCGCCTCAGCCTTCGCGACGTCGAAGCGTGCGGGGCTCGGGTTGACGTCGTGCACGTCGAAGGCCGCGACGAGCTCCTCGACGGTGAACACGTCGCGGTCGGCACCGATGCCCCACCCGAGCAGCGCGAGGTAGTTGAGCAGCCCCTCGGGGACGAAGCCGCGCTCGCGCAGCAGGAAGAGGTTGGACTCCGGGTCCCGCTTGGAGAGCTTCTTGTTGCCCTCCCCCATGACGTAGGGCAGATGCCCGTAGACCGGCTCCACGTTCGCGACCCCGATCGCGAGCAGCGCACGGAACAGCACCACCTGCCGGGGTGTCGAGGACAGCAGGTCCTCCCCGCGCAGGACGTGGGTGATGCCCATGAGGGCGTCGTCGACGGGGTTCGTGAGCGTGTAGAGCGGCGAGCCGTCGGCACGGACGATGACGTAGTCCGGCACGGAGCCGGCGCCGAAGCTCAGCTCGCCGCGGACGATGTCGGAGAAGGTCACGTCGTCGTCGGGCATCCGCACGCGCACCACAGGCGTACGCCCCTGCGCCCGGTACCCGGCTCGCTGGGCGGCGGTGAGGTCGCGGTCGAAGCCGTCGTAGCCTTCCTTCGCGTCGCGGCCGGCGGCGCGGTGGCGGGCCTCGATCTCCTCGGAGGTCGAGAACGACTCGTAGGCGAAGCCGGCCTCGAGCAGGCGGGCCGCCACGTCGGCGTAGACGTCGAGCCGCTGGGACTGCCGATACGGCGCGTGCGGCCCGCCGACCTCCACGCCCTCGTCCCAGTCCAGCCCGAGCCAGCGCAGGGCCTCGAGGAGCTGCTCGTAGCTCTCCTGGCTGTCGCGGGCGGCGTCGGTGTCCTCGATGCGGAACACGAACGTGCCGCCGACGTGGCGCGCGTAGGCCCAGTTGAACAGCGCCGTCCGGATCAGGCCGACGTGCGGCACACCGGTCGGCGACGGGCAGAACCGGACGCGGACCTCGGAGCCCACGGCCTCGGCGGCGCGGGCTGCGGCGTCGAGGTCGTGATGGGTGTGGGAGTGACCGTGGCCGGGCTGGCCGTGGCCGGTGGCGGGGGTCTGCGGCGTCGTCTCAGGCACCCGGGGATGGTAGTGCGCGGCGCGCGGGCTCAGCGCGGGGCGACGACCGGGTTGGACAGCACGCCGATGCCCTCGACCGCCACGTCGACCCGCTGGCCGGCCCGGATCGGGCCGACGCCTGCGGGGGTGCCGGTGAGGATCACGTCGCCCGGCAGCAGCGTGAACACCCCGGAGACGTACGCGACGAGGGTCGCGACGTCGAAGACCATCTCGCTCGTACGGCCGTCCTGGCGGAGCTCGCCGTCCACGCGGGCGGTGACCGCCAGGTCGCGGGGATCGAGGTCGGTGACGATCACCGGACCCAGCGGCGTCGAGGTGTCGAAGCCCTTGGCGCGGGTCCACTGGTCGTCGCTGCGCTGGATGTCACGCGCTGTCACGTCGTCGGCGACGGTGTAACCGAGGATGACGTCGCTCGCCCGCTCCCGCGGGACGTCCTTGCAGATGCGGGAGATGATCACGGCCAGCTCGGCCTCGTGGTGCACCTCTTGCGACCAGCGGGGCAGCACGATCGGCTCCCCCGGGCCGATGACGGAGGTGTTCGGCTTGAGGAACAGCAGCGGCTCGGCGGGCAGGTCGTTGCCCAGCTCCGCGACGTGGGCGGCGTAGTTGTGGCCGACGCCGACCACCTTGGAGCGCGGGATCACCGGGGCGAGCAAGCGAGCGTCGGCGAGAGGCACCCGGCGACCGGTGGGCGTGATCGGTGTGTAGAGCGGGTCCCCGGCGATGACCACGAGCTCGTCCGAGCCTTCCTCGAGCAGGGCGTAGCGGGGGTCCTCACCCGTGGTGAAGCGTGCGATGCGCATGGAACCACGCTAGCGACGCCTTCGACGGGACGGGGAACCTCAGCGTCGCGCGACCACCTCGCCGTGCACGACGGTGCACCACGCGTCCGCGGAATCGGCCCACTCGAGCCAGGCGCGCGCGACCGCGGCGAGATCGGCCTCGGTGGCCAGCCCGCCGGCGACCGCCCTGCGGGCGACGGCGGAATCGACGCAGCGGCCCGCCCACAGCCGACCCCACCAGGCGCGTTCGTCCTCGTTCGCGAAGCACCACACACTTGCCGATGCCGTGACGTCCTCGAACCCGGCAGCCCTCGCCCACGACAGCAGCCGGCGCCCCGCGTCGGCCCGCGCGCCGTGGGACGCTTCCGCCTCGCGGTAGATGCGGGCCCAGACGGCGAGCCCGGGGAGCTCGGGATACCACGACGTCGCGGCGTAGTCGGCGTCGCGCACCGCCACCAGGCCGCCGGGACGGGTCACCCGGCGCATCTCGCGCAGCGCGGCGACCGGGTCCGCGAGGTGTTGGAGCACCTGATGGGCATGGACGACCTCGAAGCTGCCGTCGCGATACGGCAGCTCGGTGACGTCGGCGCGCTCGAAGACCACGGTGTCGACGCCGCGAGCGGCCGCGAGCTCGCCGGCCTTGCGGAGCGCCTCGGTCGAGAGGTCGACGCCGACGACGCGACCCGGGGCCACGATGCGCGCAAGGTCGACGGTGACGGACCCCGGCCCGCAACCCGCGTCGAGGACGTCCATCCCGGCTCGCAGGTGCGGCAGCAGGTACGCCGCCGAGTTCTCGGCGGTCCGCCAGCGGTAGGAGGCGAGCAAGCCCACGTGGTGGTCGGGCGCGGCGGCTCGACCCGAAGGCGCGCCGTGCGCGAACGCCCGGTTCGAAGGGGCGCCGGACGCGCGCACCGCCGGCATGCCGGCGTCGTTGGCTGACATGGGCACACCGTATGCCGGTGCGCGCCCGATGCGCCGGCATCCGCGACGCCGGTCGGGGAGCAACGTCGCCCACCGCTGACGAGCGTTCTACCGGTGAGCACCGCCCGCTGACGAGGCGTCTGCGCGCCCGGCCCGGCTCCCGGCAGGCGGAGCACACCATGCCCGCGCGCATACAGTGGCCCGGTGAAACGGCTCGTGGGCATCGACGTCGCGCGGGGACTCGCCGTGCTCGGGATGTTCACTGCCCACGTCGGCGCCATCGGGGACGACTTCTGGTCCGGCACCGGCTGGCTCACGGTGGCCAACGGGCGCTCGTCCACGATGTTCGCGCTGCTGGCCGGGATCTCGATCGCCCTGATGTCCGGCGGTCAGCACGCCGTGGCGGGTCAGGCGCGACGACAGGTCCGCCTGAGGCTCGTCGTGCGCGCCGTCGTCGTCTTCTTCCTCGGCTACGCGCTCTTCGCGCTCGATACCCCGATCGCGGTGATCCTGCCTGCCTACGGCGTGATGTTCGCGGCCGCCCTGCCGTTCCTCGGCGCTCGCCCCGGGCCGCTCGTGGCGGCGGCCGGCGCCTTCGCGATCGCCGGCCCCGTCGTGGTGCAAGCCGCCGGGGGCAGGGACTGGTCCATGATGCCCCTGGGCCTCCTGGCGACCGGGGCCTACCCCGTCGTCGTCTGGATGGCCTACGTCCTGACCGGCCTGGCTGTCGGCCGGCTCGCCCTGCGCACGCGCGAGACCCAGGTCATGCTGCTGACCGGCGGTGCAGGCCTCGCGCTTCTCGGCTACGGGGTCGGCGCCTTCCTGGGCCAGGTGGCGCCCCCGCGGCTCGCGAGCTACCTCTCGATCGCTCCCCACGCCGACACGACGCCGGAGGTGCTCGGCAACCTGGGCGTCGCGATGGCACTCGTGGGGCTGCTCCTGCTCCTGACCGAGTCCCGCGCCGTCCGGTTCGTCCTGGCGCCGGTCGCGGCGACCGGGGCGATGGCCCTGACCGTCTACACCGCGCAGATCGTCGCCGTCGCCGCGATGGGTCCAGCCGTGATCTACGCACAGACGACCAACGGCACGCTCATCGCGTTCACGCTCGTCACCCTGGTCGGCTGCACGCTCTGGGTCCACCTGTTCGGCCGCGGGCCGTTGGAGCGAGGCCTGCGCGCCCTCACCGAGGCGGCCGCGCCGCTGCCCGCCGTCGCCGGCGAGGTGGTCCGGTGAGCGCGACGAAGGCGCAGCAGGCCGAGCGCTTCCTCCTCCGGCTGCAGCACGCGCCCGGTCCGGACGAGGTCTACGAGCTGTTCACCGACTGGGCCGGCGACCAGGGCCTGAGCCTCTACGCCCACCAGGACGAGGCGGTGCTGTCGATCCTGACGGGCTCCCACGTGATCCTCTCGACGCCCACCGGTTCGGGGAAGTCGCTCGTGGCCGTCGGCGCCCACGCGGCCGCGCTCGCCCGGGGCGCACGCTCGTACTACACGGCGCCGATCAAGGCCCTCGTCAGCGAGAAGTTCTTCGCCCTCATCGACATCTTCGGCTCCGCGCAGGTCGGCATGCTCACGGGCGACGCGGCGATCAACCCCGGTGCCCCGATCATCTGCTGCACGGCGGAGATCCTCGCCGGTCAGGCCCTGCGCGAAGGTGCGGCGGCGGCAGGCGGCGACGCGGTGGTCGTCATGGACGAGTTCCACTACTACGCGGACCCGCAGCGGGGCTGGGCCTGGCAGGTGCCGCTGCTCGAGCTCACCGGCGCCCAGTTCGTGCTCATGTCCGCGACGCTCGGCGACATGTCCTTCATCGCCGAGGATCTCGAGAAGCGCACCGGACGCGACGTCGCCGTCATCACCGACGCCGTCCGCCCGGTGCCGCTGGAGTTCGAGTACTCCCTCGAACCGCTGCAGGACCTGCTGGTCGGGCTCGTCCAGAAGGGCCGCTCCCCCGTCTACGTCGTCCACTTCACGCAGGCCGCCGCCGTCGAGCGCGCCCAGTCGCTCACCTCGGTCGCGATCGCGACCCGGGCGCAGCGCGACGCGATCGTCGAGGCGATCGGCTCCTTCCGGTTCGGCCCCGGCTTCGGGGCGACCCTGTCCCGCCTGCTGCGCGCCGGCGTCGGCGTCCATCACGCGGGCATGCTCCCCCGCTACCGGCGCCTCGTCGAGCGCCTCACGCAGCAGGGGCTGCTCGGCGTGGTCTGCGGGACGGACACGCTCGGCGTCGGCATCAACGTGCCGATCAAGACCGTGGTGATCACGGCGCTGACCAAGTACGACGGCATCCGGCAGCGGCACCTCACCGCCCGGGAGTTCCACCAGGTCGCCGGGCGCGCCGGCCGGGCGGGCTTCGACACCCTCGGCGAGGTCATCGTCCAGGCGCCGGACCACGTCATCGAGAACGCCAAGGCCCTGGACAAGGCCGGCGACGACGAGCGCAAGCGGCGCAAGATCGTCCGCAAGAAGGCCCCCGAGGGGGTGGTCAACTGGACCGACAAGACCTTCGAGCGGCTGCGCGACTCAGCACCCGAGCCGCTGAGCAGCCAGTTCGCCGTGTCGCACGCGATGGTCCTCGGCGTCCTCGCCCGGGAGGGCGACGCCGTGGCCGCGATGGCACGGCTGCTGCGCGAGAACCACGAGCCCCCGACCGACCGCGACCCGCACCTGCGCCGCGCCATCGCGATCTACCGGTCACTGCGTGCCGGCGGCGTCGTCGAGCGCCTGGCCGAGCCGGACGAGCACGGCCGCCGCGTCCGGCTCACCATCGACCTGCCGCGCGACTTCGCGCTCAACGCCCCGCTGTCTCCCTTCGCGCTCGCGGCGCTCGAGGTGCTGGACCGGGAGTCGCCGACCTACGCGCTCGACGTCGTGTCCGTGATCGAGGCGACGCTGGAGGACCCGCGTCCCGTGCTCATCGCCCAGGAGAAGGCCGCGCGCGGCGAGGCGATCGGGGCGATGAAGGCCGAGGGGATCGAGTACGAGGAGCGGATGGAGCTCCTGTCCGAGATCACCTATCCGCGCCCGCTCGCCGAGCTGCTCGGGGCCGCCCTGGCGCTGTACCGGACCTCCCACCCGTGGGTGGGCGACTACGAGCTCAAGCCCAAGTCGGTCGTCCGCGAGATGGCCGAGCACGCCATGACGTTCGCGGAGCTGATCTCCCAGTACGGCCTCGCCCGCTCCGAGGGCGTCCTGCTGCGCTACCTCTCCGACGCCTACAAGGCCTTGCGACAGGTGGTGCCGGCCGAGTCCCGCAACGAGGAGCTCGAGGACGTCATCGAGTGGCTCGGCGAGATGGTCCGGGCGGTCGACTCGAGCCTGCTCGCCGAGTGGGAGTCGCTGATGGGCATCGGGCCTGAGGACGGGACCGCGGCGACGGCCGGCCCGACCGGTGGCCAGGACGAGGGCCAGCCTGTCGAGCGGCCCGTCAGCGCGAACCCACGCGCGTTCCGCGTCATGGTGCGCAACGCCCTGTTCCGCCGGGTGGAGCTCGCCGCCCGCGAGGCCTACCCGGCGCTTGGCGCCCTGGGCGACCTCTGGCCGCAGCCCGAGCCGGATGGGGAAGCCGGAGGTCCCGCCGTCCCCGCCGACGCGGCCGAGCCCGTCTCCGCAGTCTGGGACGCCGATGCCTGGGAGCAGGCGCTGCACGGGTACTGGGCGGAGTACGACGCCATCGGGATCGGGGCGTCGGCCCGGTCGACGGCGTTCGTCACCCTGCGCGAGGACGGCCGCACCTGGCACGCCCGTCAGGTCTTGGAGGACCCCGCCGGCGACCGGGACTGGGCGATCACGGCCGACGTCGACCTGGACGCGAGCGACGCCGCCGGGGCCGTCGTCCTGCGGGTCCTCGAGGTCGGCCCCCACTCCTGAGCCCCCGATCGCGGCCGGCCGAGACGACGCTCGGCAGCATCCCCGACCGGGCAGCAGCAGCGCGGACGCAACGTGGCCGTGCGCAACCCGCGACAGGTTGACAGCCGTGAACAGGGCAGGCACCCTCTTCTCAGCGCCCCCACGAAAGTCCTTGCAGCGGTCCTCGCTCGAGGACGGCTGCAGAGGTCGGGGGCCACGTCCGAGCACCACGACGACATGCGAGGCGGCAGGAGAAGCCATGGGTCGTCCCCACGCGGAGGTCCGGAGCGTCATCGTCGACGCCCGCCGCGCGAGCGACGCCCACGACCCCTGCGACGCCCCGATCGCCCGATCCAGGCTGACTCCACCGTAGGAGAAGGCCGCCGGCCCTCGCTCCGCACATCACGACACGCGCCGCTGCTCCTGGCGCTCAGCACGCCCCGACAGTCCCTGCCCGAGAACCCAAGCCGGCCCGCTCCACCCGCCCGAGACCTCCCCGACGAGGTTCGAGCGCACCGGTCGGCTGCCCAGCAGCACACGACGACGTACCTCGCGAACAGCCCGAACGCACTGGCTCGTCCCCTGCTCGTCTCGCTCTGCCCCCTGCTCGTCTCGCCCCCCCTGCTCGTCTCGCTCTGCCCCCTCGCGTGACCGCCTGCTCTCCCGTGCTGCCCCGGCACGCCCACCCCGCACCTGGAGGACCCCCGTGCACACTCTTCGCGACGTCTGGACCTGGGACATGTGGTTCGCCGACGACGGCGAGCGATACCACTGCTTCTACCTCAAGGCCTCGCGGGCCCTGGGCGACCCGGGCCGCCGGCACTTCCGGGCGTCCGTCGGGCACGCCGTCTCGACGGATCTCTGGCACTGGGAAGAGGTCCAGGACGCGCTCGTCGCGGCCGACGGCCCGGCCTTCGACGACCTCGCGACGTGGACCGGGTCGGTCGTCCGAGGCGAGGACGGCCGGTGGCGCATGTTCTACACGGGGTGCACCCGCGCGGAGGGCGGCCAGGTCCAGCGCATCGGCGTCGCCACGTCGGACGACCTGTTCACCTGGACCGCGTCCTCGACCGCAGCCCTC
>JAHECE010000189.1 GCA_024641895.1 Actinomycetales bacterium | reverse complement strand
CCCGTCACGGCGGCAGCCACGACCGCGCTCGTGGCGCTGGCGGCTTCGGACCACGGCCCGGCCGGCGCCTCGGCGACGGCCGAGCTCGCCGACGCCTTCTGCGGCCGGCTCGAGTTCGGCACGGCCGGCCTGCGCGGCCGACTCGCCGCCGGCCCGAACCGGATGAACCGCGCCGTCGTCATCCGCGCCGCCGCCGGCCTGGCCGGGTACCTGCGAGACGCACTGGGCGAATCGGCCGAGCAGGCGGGCCCGCGCGTCGTCATCGGGTACGACGCACGGCACGGATCGGCTCAGTTCGCCCTCGACACCGCTGCCGTCGTCACGGCGGCCGGCGGCACGGCGATGCTGCTGCCGGCGCCGCTGCCCACACCGGTGCTGGCCTTCGCGGTCCGTCACCTGCGCGCAGACGCGGGCGTGATGGTCACCGCGAGCCACAACCCGGCCGCCGACAGCGGGTACAAGGTCTACCTCGGCGGCCGGGTCGTCACCGGCGCCGGTAGGGGCGCCCAGCTGGTACCGCCCGCCGACGCCGCGATCGCAGCGCGGATGGCCACCGTTGCCACCGTGCGCGCCGTCCCGCGGGCGACCTCCGGCTGGCAGGTCCTCGGCGACGGCGTGCGCGAGGCGTACCTCGAGCGCGTGACCCTCGCCGGCGCCGCGCGGCTGCGGACGGGTGCGACGGCGCACGGCGGGCCGCGCATCGTGCTCACGCCGCTGCACGGCGTCGGCGGGAGCACAGCAGTCGACGCCCTCGCCCGCGCTGGCTTCACCGACGTGCACCTCGTCCCGGAGCAGGCCGACCCGGACCCCGACTTCCCCACCGCGCCGTTCCCCAACCCGGAGGAGCCGGGCGTCCTCGACCTCGCCCTGCGATCCGCGCAGGTCCTCGGCGCCGATCTTGTGCTCGCGCTCGATCCCGACGCCGACCGGTGCGCCGTCGCGGTCCCGACCCCCGGCACCGGCTGGCGGGTGCTCACGGGCGACGAGGTCGGGGCGCTGCTCGGAGAGGCGGCCGCGAGCCGCGCGCAGGCCGGCGCCGTCCTCGCGAGCTCCGTCGTCTCCTCGCGGCTGCTGTCCAAGATCGCGGCCGCGCGCGGCGTCGCGCACGTCACGACCCTCACGGGCTTCAAGTGGATCGCCCGGGTGCCCGGCCTGGTGTTCGGGTACGAGGAGGCGCTCGGGTACTGCGTGGACCCCGAGGGCGTCCGGGACAAGGACGGCATCGCCGCCGCCGTCCAGGTGGCGGTGCTGGCGGAGGAGCTCGCGGACCGCGGCAGCTCGTTGACCGGAGCGCTCGACGACCTGGCACGCCGTCACGGGCTCCACGCGACGGCGCAGCTCTCGCTCCGCGTGGACGACCTGGCGCAGATCACCGCCGTGATGGACCGTCTGCGGGCGGCCCCGCCCCCGACGCTCGCCGGGTCACCGGTGCGGGTCGCCCGGGACCTCGCCGCCGGCGACGGCGACCTCCCGCCGACCGACGCGCTCGCTTACGTCACAGCGGACGACGATCGCGTCGTCGTCCGGCCGAGCGGGACCGAGCCGAAGCTCAAGTGCTACCTCGAGGTGATCACGCCGGTCGGGCCCGGCGATGTCTCGGCCGCCAGGAGCGTGGCGGGGACGAGACTGGCCGGACTGCGCGCCGACGTCGCCACGCTCGTCGGCGCCTGAGCGGCCCTCACCCGTCCTCGGCCGCCGGTCAGTCGCCGAGCTCGAGGATGGCCCGCTTCATGGCGCCCGGGCGCCGTGACGTGCTCGTCGAGGAGGGCGAGGAGCGCACGGACGAGAGGCGCTCCCCTCGCCGGAACCCGGGGCCTCGACCTGGCTGACCGGGCAATCCTTGCGCAAGCCGCGCGGCCGTGCGTGGAACCCGCCGTCGGACGGCTGGTTGAATCATCGTCATCGACGTCGCCGCGACGAGGGAGTGCACCATGGATGAGACGCCGACCCACGCGTCCGGCGGTGGCGAGACCTGGCTCGAGCCGCACCACGACGGTTCCGAGCGCTACGTCTCGACCATGAGCCCCGCCCTGGGTGACACCGTCGGCGTCCGGCTCCGGGTCCCCGCCGGGATCGGCGTCGACCGGGCCTCCGTACGGGTGCTCAAGGACGCCGAACCCGCCTTCACCACGATGACCGTCGAGTCGCAGACCGAGCACGAGACGTGGTGGGCCGCCGACATCGAGCAGCACAACCCCGTCACGTCGTACCGCTTCTACGTCGACGGCGCGGCCGGGTACGGCTGGGTGAACGGCACCGGCTGGCACCGGCACCGCGACGTCACCGACGGCGCCGACTTCCTCCTGAGCAGCCACCCCGCACCCCCGGGCTGGGCCCTCGGGGCGAACGTCTACCAGGTCTTCCCCGACCGCTTCGGCCGGTCCGCGGCGGCGGACGGCCGCACCGCTCCCGCCTGGGCCGTGCCGAGCGCGTGGGACGAGAGAGTCGGCAAGCGCAACGGCGACTACTCGTTCCAGTACTACGGCGGCGACCTCGACGGCGTCGCCGAGCACCTCGACCACCTCGCCGACCTCTCCGTGGAGGTGCTGTACCTGACCCCCTTCTTCCCGGCCCGCTCCGCCCACCGCTACGACGCCTCGAGCTTCCTGGACGTCGACCCGCTCCTCGGCGGCGAGGAGGCACTGGTGCGGCTCGTCGAGGCCGCCCACGCCCGCGGCCTCAAGGTGATCGGCGACCTGACGACCAACCACACGGGCAACCGGCACGAGTGGTTCCGGCGGGCCCAGGCGGACGCCGCCGCGCCGGAAGCGACGTACTACTACTTCCGGCACCACCCCGCGGACTACGTCGGCTGGCTGGACGTCCCGACGCTGCCCAAGCTGGACTGGCGCAGCCAGCGGCTGCGGGACGCCCTCCTGCGCGGCCCGGACTCCGTCGTCGGCCGCTGGCTGACCGCGCCCGTCAACCTCGACGGCTGGCGGATCGACGTGGCCAACATGACCGGCCGCTACCGCGACGTGGACGAGGCGCACAGCGTCGCCGAGGAGATCCGCGCGACCATGCGCGAGGTACGCCCGGACGCCTGGCTGATCGCCGAGCACGGCCACAACGCGAGCCCCGACCTCATGGGCGCGGGCTGGCACGGCACCATGAACTACGCGGGCTTCACCCGGCCGGTCTGGACGTGGCTCGGCAACCACGACCCGGACGCGCTGACCGACCGCAACTACCTCGGCATCCCCACCGTCTACGGAGTGCCGACGTTCTCCGGCCGGGCCGTCGCGGCCGCCATCCGCGAGGTCACCGCGAGCATGCCGTGGCGCTCGCTCCTGGCGAGCATGAACAAGCTCGACTCCCACGACACGGCACGCTTCATCACCGTGGTCGGCGACGACGTGGACCGCTACGAGGTGGGGCTCGTGATGCTCTTCACCATGCCGGGCGGGCCGATGGTCTTCGCCGGCGCGGAGACCGGCGCGGGCGGCGGCAACGGCGAGCTGGGTCGCATCCCCATGCCCTGGGACCGGCCGCAGGCGTGGGACGAGCGCGTGCTCACCCTGCACCGCAGGCTCGCCGAAGTCCGCACGACCTCACCCGCCCTGCGCGAGGGCGGGCTGCGCTGGCTCGCGATCGGCGAGGACAGCCTGACCTACGAGCGAGAGGCCCCGGCCCGCCGGGAAGCACCCGAGCGCCTGGAGCGGATCCTCGTGCACGCCGCCCGGGGGCCGCACGCTCCCGTCGAGCTGCCGCCATGGTGGTTCGAGGAGTTCGAGGTGCTGCTCGGCGACGCGCCGGAACGTGTCGCCGACCCCGACGCCGCGTCGGGCGCGTCGGGCGCGTCGGAGCCGGGCGCGTGGCGGCTGCCCGCCGGTGGCCCGCAGGCGCACGTGTGGCGGGTCAGGTAGCCAGGCCGTCGAGCACGGCCGCCGTCCCGGACAGGCCCAGCCGGGTAGCGCCCGCCCGGACCATGGCCAGGGCGGCCTCGGTCGTGCGGATCCCGCCCGAGGCCTTGACCCCGAGCCGCCCACCCACCGTGGCGGCCATGAGCGCGACGGCACGCTCGCTCGCCCCGCCTGCAGGGTGGAAGCCGGTCGAGGTCTTGACGAAGTCGGCGCCCGCGAACTCGGCGGCCCGGCACGCGGCGACGATCTCGTCATCGCTCAGCGCCGCGGACTCGATGATGACCTTCACGACGCCGCCGCGGACGCCGGCCGGCCGGACCGGAACCGCCGCCCGCACGGCGGCGATCTCGGCCTCGATCCCGGCCCAGTCCCCGGCGCGGGCGAGCCCGACGTCGATGACCATGTCGACCTCGTCCGCGCCGTCGGCCACCGCCCGGGCCGCCTCCGCCGCCTTGACCTCGCGGTGGTGCTTGCCCGAGGGGAAGCCGCACACCGTCGCGACGAGCAGGTCACCGGCACGGTCCGCCGTCCGGAGCGGGAGCATCGACGGCGATACGCACACCGCCAGCACGCCGAGAGCCCGGCCTGGGCGACGAGGGACGCGACGTCGTCCCTCGTGGCCTCCGGCGCCAGGAGGGTGTGGTCGACGAGCCGGGCGAGGTCAGCCCGCTGCATCACGCGTCGTCGGCCTCGCCGATGGCGGCGCCGGCCTCGGCGAACCCGGGCAGCACCTCGTCCATGACTACTTGGCGCATCAGGTCGTAGGGCGCGAAGGCGTTGAAGGCGGCGGCCAGGGTCGCGCCCTCGAGGTCCCCGAGCGTCCAGTCCGCCTCGGCGACCAGGAGCGTCATCTCGTGAGTCATCGACGTGCCCGACATCAGGCGGTTGTCGGTGTTGACCGTGACGGTGAACCCGAGGTCACGCAGCAGCGTGATGGGGTGATCCGCGACCGACCGAGCCGCGCCGGTCTGGACGTTGGAGCTCGGGCACAGCTCGAGCGGGACCTGGCGCTCGCGCACCCAGCTGGCGAGCCGCCCGACCCGAGCGAGCGGGAAGCCGTCGGAGTCGTAACCCTCCA
>JAHECE010000019.1:18226-19024 GCA_024641895.1 Actinomycetales bacterium | reverse complement strand
CGGCAACTACGAGAGCGCCCGCGCCGTGGCCGGCGGCGTCGAGGTCAAGGGCTGGGCCATCGACCCCGACACGACCGCCCCGATCTACGTCTGGGTCACCGTCGACGGCCTCGGCCGCCACGTGTACGCGAACACGAGCCGCCCCGACGTGGCCGCCGTCTACCCCGCCTACGGGCCCAACCACGGCTTCACCGGCACGGTGAGCGCGACCCCCGGCACCCACACCGTCTGCGTCACCGCCTCCAACGTCGGCCCCGGCACCCACAAGCCGTTGGGGTGCCGCAGCGTGACGTTGACGGGCGTCGACGTCTACTTCCAGCACGAGGACCGCTACGTGGCGGGGATCGAGCCCTACACCGAGGCCGTAGCGCGGACGGTCTCGGCGGCGGCCCCCGCCACCGGTGCGTTGCAGGCGCTCTTCGCGGGTCCGACAGCGGCGGAGCAGGCCCAGAGCCTGCGGACCGTCCTGTCGGAGGCGACCGGCTTCGCCGATCTGAGCATCAGCGACGGGATCGCCAGGGTGCGGCTCACCGGCGGATGCAACAGCCAAGGTGCGACGTTCACCGTCTACAGCCTGATCGAGCCGACGCTGAAGCAGTTCGCGACCGTGACCTACGTGAAGGTGTACAGCCCGGTCGGGCAGACGGCCGCACCCGACGGACCGAGCGACTCCATGCCGGACTGCCTGCAGCCGTGACCGGCGGGCGACCTCCGTCGGACCGGGGTGCGGGTCCACACCCTCGCCTTCAGACTCTCAGCTCCTCGCCCTCGCCCCGCACGCGGGCTGCCGTGGTGGCG
>JAHECE010000019.1:0-18216 GCA_024641895.1 Actinomycetales bacterium | reverse complement strand
GGCGAGGTCGAGCTCGACCTCCAGCGCGCGGCCGTGCGCCGACGAGCGGTAGACCATCCGCTCGTTGGCCAGCGCGAGCACCTCGGTGCGGGCGTCGGCCAGCCAGGGGTGCCGCCGGCGCAGCCCCAGGAGTGCCCGGTGCGTTTCGATCATCCGGCCACCGTCAGGGCTGAGGTCTTCGGGCCGCACGGGCAGCTCGGGCCGCACCTCGTCGTCCCCGCCGAGCCGATCGGACTTCACGCCACGGACCCCGTCCTCGTCGCCGTAGTAGACGGACGGGGAGCCGCCGACCGTGACCAGGACGGCCAGAGCGAGCGCGGCGCCGCGCTCGCCCACCTGGGTGGCGATGCGCGTCACGTCATGGTTTCCGACGAAGGTCATGGGCCGAAAGCTCGCCACGAAGCCGTCGTGCCGGCCCAGGGCGTGCGCGAGCTCGAAGAGGTTGCGGTGCTTGATCGAGCTCCAGACCGCCTTCCAGAGCTCGTACTGCGTGACGCCGTCCAGGCCGCTGCGCGTGACCACGTCGACGTAGTCGCCGTGGATGACCTCACCGATCACGGTCACGTCCTGGTGCGCGCCGCGCACCCGTGGGAGCACTCGCGCCCAGAAGCCGGGGTCGACGGCGTAGGCGGCATCCAGGCGCCAGGCGTCGGCACCCGCACCGAGCCAGTGGTTCATGACGCCGACGACGAGGTCGGCGACCGCGGGTTCGTCGTGGTTGAGCAGGACGAGCGACCGGTGGCCCTCGAAGCACGCGCTGCGGGGGCCACCGGGTGCGTCCCAGTCGATCCTGAACAGCCGCGCCGCGTCGGAGCCCCGCCCCTCGTCCAGCGCCTGACGATGCAGCCGGTGGTCTGCGCTGACATGGTTGAACACCCCGTCGAGCATGACGCGCATGCCCCGGTCGTGCGCTCGGTCGAGCAGCCGGTCGAGGTCGGCCCGGCCTCCCAACCGCGGGTCCACGACGAAGTGATCGAGCGTGTCGTAGCCGTGCGTGCTGCTCGCGAAGACCGGCCCCAGCTGGAGCCCGGTCGCGCCGAGGTCGGCCGCGCGCTCGACCCAGGGCAGCAGGCGGTCGAGTCGGCGAACGGGGGCGCCGTTCGCGTCGGCGCCGCGGCGCTCGCGGATCGGGGCACCTACTGCCCCGAGCGGGTACACGTGCCACCAGAGGTCGTCGCGGTTGTCTTCCATCGGGCATCCTTGGTGAGTCGGACTCATGAACATTAATGAGTGTGACTCATCAGCGCTAGGGTGTGCAAGGTGGAGGCCGAGGCGATGCGTATGGCCACGGGGACGGGGCCCGAGGCAGGGACCCGGCGACGCCTGCCGCCGCATGAGCGAAGGGCCGCGCTGCTCACCTCGGCGTCGGCAGCCTTCACCGGCGCTGCCTACGAGGATGTCTCTGTCGCCGACGTCGCAGCCCGGGCGGGGGTCTCCGAGCCGCTCGTGTTCCGCTACTTCCCTACCAAGGCGACCCTGCACGCGGCGGTCGTGCAGGGCTGGGCCGACGACCTCATGCACCGACAAGATGTTGCCGTCGGCGCGCTGCCCTCAGGGGCGCCGGCGCGCGATCGCGTGCGGGCCGCGCTGGAAGTCCTCCTCGACGATGCCGCGGCCGGTGGCCACTGGTGGTTCGACCCGGGCTCAGAACCCGCGACCTCCGCCGCCGTGGTAGCCACGGTGCGGGACGCCCAGGTCGACCGCCTCCGGGTTCTCCTGCCTCCGCACTGGGTGCGGCACGACTACGCGATCGCGGCCTACCCCGGCTTCGTCGAGGCCGGCGTGCGCAGGTGGGTCGGCCTCGGCTGCCCGCTCGACGAGCGCGCCCACCTCATCCAGGCCGCGCTCGGCGCGCTCGAGGGGGCCCTGGGCGACTGGGGCGGCTGAGCCGGACGCTGCGCCGGGTCAGCCCTCGTCCGGTTCGCCGCCTATCCCGGACTGATCGGACTCGGCAGCCAGCAAGCGCTCCGCCAGATCGGGGAAGTGGCGCTTGGCGCTGCGATTCAGGAGTGCGAGGTGGCGCAGGATGGGCTCCTCCCGATCGGGTGGCGCAAGGGATCGCAGCTCCTCGAGGGAGGCCCGCAGCCGGCGGTGGACCTGTACCGATGATCCGCCGTACTCGCGGATCTCCTCGAACGCCAGCGCCACGAGACCACGCCAGGTCTCCGGCTCTCGGACCAGGCGGATCTCGCCCGCACCGTCGGGGTAGACGCTTTCCGGCTCGGGCAGTCGCACGAGATGGCAGAGGATGTCGTGGAGGCGGTCGATCGCCTGGACCGCCGTCGTCGGGTCGTTGATCGCCGGGGACAGCGCCTTGACCGCGATGTCGACCAGCTGTCGCAGACCGAAGGCCGGGTCCTGGCGCATCGTCCGCTCACGACCGAGATCGACGTGTCGGTGCAGGTCCTCGACGCTCGGCTGTGAGCCGGAGCCGTAGATCTCGAAGAGCGGCGCGCGGTTCGCCACGAAGTCGCCGACGCTCGGCACCAGCTTCAGGACGCACCCGTGCCGGGTCGCGAGGTCGACCAGCCCCAGGACGTCGAGCCCCAGCACTACCCCACCGCCGCGCCGGTGGAGCGGCACGACGCGGAGCGGAGGCGAGAGCACGGGCTCACGCGACGGGCGATCCGGCGCGGCGGTCGTCCAGATCGCATCGATGGACGAGTGCGTCTCCTGAGCCACCGACGCGATGATGTTCACGACCCGGATCGACTGCGCGATGTGATTCACGAAGTAGACGAAGACGATGAGACTCATCGTGACCAGGGAGAGCGCGACGGTGATCGACAGCCCCGGCACGAACACCGGGCCCACCGATCCCGTCCGGATCTGCCCCAGGATGAACAGGGCGTACACGAAGGTCGCCGTGAAGATCCCCAGCGAGGCCTGACTCCCCCGATCTCGTAGGAACGACCGCAGCACGCGCGGGGAGAACTGGCTGCTGGCCAGCTGCAGGACCACGATGGTGATCGTGAAGACCAGACCCGTGAACGTCATCATCGACGTCGCGATGGTGGTCAGGATCAGCTGGCCGCTGGTGGGCCCCCCGCTGTAGGCGAGCCACGGCGGCTCGCCGCCGAGGTGCCGGTCGAGTGCCACCGTCGCCACTGCCAGCAGCAGGGCGGCCGCAACGAACAGGCTCGGCACGAACCACAACGACGAGCGCAGCGACTCTCGCAGGTGGGTCAGGCGGGTGTTCTGCAGCTCGACCCCACTCACCCGGCCGGACCGCATCGCGTCATCAGACCACATCACGCAAACCGGGCACCTCCGGCGCGCGACGGGGTCGGGTGAGCACGGAGGCGACGACGGACGCGAGCATCCATGCGGCCGCGTAGCCGAACGCGACGGCCGGGGAGATCGCGGCCCACAGAAGCCCGACGACCAGCGACGCGCCGAGGTCGCCGAAGGACTGGATCAGGCCGAGCACTCCGAAGCCGTTGCCGCGCAGCCGGTCGGGCAGCGCCAGGGCGACCGTCGTCGTCTCGGCGGTCTCGACCAGACCGATCCCGACCCCGGCCAGCAGGAACGCCCCGAGGACCACGGCCCACGCCGAACCGTCCGCGGCGAACGCGACGTAGGCGACGACGTAGCAGGAGGCCCCGGCGCCGAGCACGTACCTGGGACCGATCCGGTCGGTGAGATGCCCTCCCGTCAGGGCGGAGACGGTCGCTGCACCGTTGTGCGCCGCGTACATGAGGATCGCCAGGCTCGCGGCAGCGGTCGCCGTGCGCCCGCCCGAGGCGAGCAGCTCCGTGGCGCGCAGGATGAGCAGCGTGGTCGCGACGTTGCCGATCTCGAAGAGCGTCGCGGGGGCGAGCGCCCGCGGCAGGCCCGCGCGGCGCAGCTCTGCGAGGTTGAGCGACAGGGTCCGCCTGGCTGAGGGCGCGGCGACCGTGCGCCGAGCCTCCCGGGCGGCCGCTGTGATCGCGGCAGCCGCGAGCAGCCCCGGAATCAAGGCGAGCAGCAGGATGTGCCGGACCCCGATCACGGCGACGAGACCCGCCGCGAGCAGCGGGCCGAGGATCGCGCCCGCGTTGTCGCCGGCTCGTTCGGCGCCCGACGCGCGGCCGTAGGCCTCGCGCGGGACGAGCGACATCAGGAGGGTGTCCCGGGCCGGGCCCCGCACGCCGCGGGAGATCCAGGCGATCGCGCGCAGGGCGCCGACCTGCCAGACGGCGGTCGCCAGCCCGATCGCCGCCGTCGCGACCGCGGTCACGAGGTAGCCGCCCGAGGCGATCCGACCTCGGCGCGCCGGGTCAGCGGCGAGCGGGCCGCCTGCGAGCTTGCTCACCCCGATCAGCGCGTCCGAGACACCTTCGACGGCACCGAGCGCGGCGGGACCCGCGCCGAGCGTGGTGGTGAGGAAGGTCGGCAGGACACTGGTGGCCATCTCGTGGCCGGCGTCGCTGAAGAACGACGCAGCCGCGATGTCCCGCACGCCGCGGGTGAACCAGCGCGACCCCGCATCATCCCTCGCCATGGCACGCTCCTGACACCGATTCGCCCACGCCTGCCGGGTACGCCGGCGCCACCGCGGCGGGCGCCGCACGACGGCCTCGACACCTTCAGTGTCCGGGGTACCCGTGCGATTCCACGCCACCCGACGACGGCCGGCAGCCGTGTCGGTGCAGTCAACGATCCCGGCAGCCAGGCGTGCCTACCTGACCCGGTTCGACAGGACGTCACTTCTCATCGTCCTGACCAGCGATGAAGACGTTCCGTTCGCGAGAGGCGATGTCGCGGTGACGCCGGTGTCGTCGTCCCACGCAGGAGCGGACTCCCGGAGCGCCGGCTCCGGGAGTCCGCTCCCTCCCGGAGGAGGTCAGCCGCACCAGGCGAACAGGCCGGGGTTGGTCTGGTGGAGCTTCACGACGGCCCCCAGGGACAGGAAGCTGCCCTCGGGGAGGTCCGCGAAGATCGGGCCGGCCACCGGGTCCGCCAAGGTCGAGTAGTCGATCTGCTTCTGAGCGGCCGCTTGCAGCAGGCCGAGCTCCTTGAGGGTGCCGAGCCCGGCCTGGACACACGCGGCGCCCTCGTTCTTCGGCGTCATCGGCGCTGCCGACGCGGGAGCAGCGGCGAGACCGGCGAGCAGCGCGACGGCACCGGTGCCGACTGCGATCTTCTTGAACATGGGTCCTCCTCGAGTAGGGATCGACCGCTCCGGGGTGGAGGGGCCATCACCACGTCTTCCCCCGACCACGCGACGACGGATGCACCCTTCGTCGACGTTCTTCGGAGTCGTCGCACGCTTGCCGGACGGCGCGCCCGTGGCGAGTCCGCACGCTGGGCAGGACGTCAGGCCGCTCGACCCTGGTTCGGACGCGCGCCGGGGTGGATCATGAGGGCATCGCACAGTCAAGGAGGACGAGAATGGGATCAGAGCGCAAGCCGGACGACGTGCGCCGGAAGAAGTCGAACGATCTCCAGAACCTGACGCGACTGGTCATGCTCGGGCTGACCGTCGCCGCCGTCGTCAGGGAGATGCGACTCCCGCCCGATGAGCGGACCTGGAACGGTGTCGTGGCCGGGTTCGTGCCCTACGACTTCCGGATGCCCACCGTCGAACGATTCAAGGAGCGGGTCTGGGACCCGGAGGGTGCGCACGTCATCAGCCCGCACGTGTTCGGTGTCGGCTGGACTGTGAACGTCGGCCGAGTCGTCGCCCTGATCAGGCACAAGGTTTCGAGCTAGCGCCTTCGTCGGGGCGAGGCGCCGGGCTTTCGCTCGCCTCCGCGCGCGCTCCCGGGACCTCGCCGTCGCCGGCACGGGACCAACGACGACGGGGCCGGGCCGACCACGTTCGGACGATACGCCTTCATACCCCTAGGGGTATAGTAGGACGAATTCGCACTGCCCCGACCGAAGGAGCGACCCATGTGTAGCCCCGCCCGATGCGCACGCTGCGGCAAGATCACCTGGTCCGGCTGCGGGATGCACGCAGAAGCCGTCCTGGCAAGCATCCCGGCCGACCAGCAGTGCACGTGCCGCCGGTGAACCCGGGCCGCTCGACCGGAGCGCCCACCCGCGTCGTCCGATGACCGCCGCGCAGCCCACCCGCGCGCCCTCCCGGTCCAGCACCGAGGGCGGCGCGGAGGCCGGGCCACGGTTCCCGACAGGGCGCAGCCGGCTGAACCTGCCGGCGGCATGGCCGGCCCGCCGACTCGTGGCTGCCGGCGCGCTGTTCCCCGTGCTGCTCGCGCTGCAGATCACCGCCGGCGGGGGCTGGGCACCGGGCGAGAGGTTCGGCTGGACGGCGCTCGTCGTCGCGGTAGCGGCGGCGTCCGCGGCGACCCTCGCGACCTACGTGCCCCGAGCCGGATCCCTGACCCGGCTCGATCTCGGCTGCTCGCCGTGCGCGGCAGTCGCTGCCCTCAGCGTCCTCGCGGCAACGGCAGTCCTCAGCACGGCGCCGCACGACGTGCCCACGGCGATCCTCGCGCTCGGCGCCGCCGGATTCGGGCTGCGCCAACGCTTGGTCAACGCGGGCGCCTGCCCGACGCCTAACGCCCGCGCGTAGCCGACGTCTGCGAATCGGCCCGGGCAGGGTCATGCGGCTGGCCGGAAGCATCGACACCAGCGGAGGTGTGGGACCGCCCCTCGACGATGTCGTCCGCGCACTGTCCGCGGACGTCGGGTCGCTCGAGAGGACGGCCCGCGCCGTCGTCGGCACCGAACGCGCCCGCCTGACGGACTGGCAGGTCGACCAGCTCCGCGGCGGCGCCAGCGGGAACCCCACCTCGGGAGGGATCTTCCGGGTGTCCGGCCACCTGGACCTCGAGCACCTCGAGCACCGCGGCGACCGAGCCGGCGCACCGTGGTCGGTCGTGCTCAAGGTCGTGCGTTCACCCCTGGAGAGCGCACCCCGGGACTCCCCGGGGGACGTCACCTACTGGCGGCGGGAGGTCGAGGTCTTCGCCTCCCACCTGCTCGACGACGTCCAGGGCGTCACAGTCCCCCGATGCTTCGGCGTCGTCGACCTCCCCGGGGCGACGGCGTGGCTGTGGCTCGAGGACCTCGGCGACGCCAGCCGGACGGACTGGAGCCTCGGGACCTACCTGGTCGCGGCCCGCGCGCTGGCGCGGTTCCACGCGCCTTACCTGACCGGCACTCCGATCCCCCGCGCCCCCTGGCTCCAGCCGGGCGTCCTGCGCCGCTTCCACGCCGAGTGGGCACCGCTCATCGAGGATCTCCTGGCCCGCGCCCGCGGCGGCTCGGCCGCCTACGCTCCCCTGCACCCGGACCGGGCAGCACCCGACACGGCAGCGCTCCTGCGGATCATGGCCGATCCGCAGCCACTCCTGGACGCCGCTGAGGCCGCGCCTCAGACGCTGTGCCACCACGACGCCTGCATCGACAACCTCCGGGTACGCCCCGGTCTGCACGGAACCCCCGAGCTCGTCGCCTTCGACTGGCAGATGATCGGGCCGGGCTCGATCGGCTCCGACCTCGGGCAGCTGCTCTGCGAGCAGGCGGCGCAAACCGAGGGCAGGTCGGCCACGGGCCTCGAGGGAGGACTCGAGTCCGCCGTCCTGCGCACCTACTGGGACGAGCTCGCCCTCGCCGGTGCGCAGATCGACCTGGGCAGGGTCCGCCTCGCCTACGCCGTCGAGGCCGCGCTGCGCCAGATCACGTGGGCGTTCGCGGTCCTCACCTTCGACCTCGAGAGCCTCGTCGACGACGACCCCGCTGCAGCAGCCGTCATCGCACGGTTCGTCGAGACCACGTCCGCGAGCCACCTCCCCGCCCTCGCCCGTCAGGCCCTGGACCTGCTCCGCGCGCTCGACTGACCTGGACCAGGCCGGCTCGGTTCGGCCCGACGACGCGCCACGTCCGCCGGCTCGACGGCGCCGCGCAGCGGGGTCGTTCAACGGGACGAGCCCGGGCTCGCAGCAGCGACGGCCCTCACCTGTCAGGAGTTCTGGGCCTCCCACGTGAACGTGGCCGTCGTCGTCAGACCCTGCGCCGCGTTGTCGCTCTGGACGCTCGCGACGAACTGGTACGTCATGTCATCGACCGGAGCGCCGCCGACCGGCGCCCAGCTGCCTGCACCCGTCCCGAAGCTCGTGTAGGTCCCGGTGAAGCCGGACAGGGTGCCGGTGTAGACCGTCTCGGTCGAGGTGAACCCGGTGCAGTTGCCGAAGGCGCCGCCGCTCCCGCGGTAGACGGTCAGGTTGAGGTAGGGACCGAGCCCGGTGCCGCCGGTGATCGACCCGTAGAGCTTGACGTTGGCATTCAACGATCCGGAGTACGAGACCTTGATGCAACGGGTCTGGCTCGCCCCGGGAGCCATGTTCGTCACCGAGAACATCGCGGTGGCGCTGTCGTCGTCGGTCAGGGTGACGGTACCCGCCGCGAACTGGTTGGACGCGTTGGCGGTGGTCGCGGTGAAGGCCGCATCGGACAGTCGCAGCAGCAGCAGGGCGACGACGAGCAGCGAGACGAGGGCGGCCGCGACGTGCCACACCCGTGCCTCTCTGATGCCCATCCAACCCCCCGGTGTCCGTCGCCCCGCCCGAAGGGCGAGGGGCGCGACCGCGCCGTAAGCCTTCCTGCTCCACTACATCGGCAGAGAGCGTGCATAGTTGAGGAACTAACGACACTCTGACGTGGGCCCGCGGCCCCAAGGGGGGAGTGTGCCGTCGAGCCGGAGTCGCCGTGCAGGCCGCCAGAACCAGTTCTCGTCCCTGGCTACGCACCGCACCCGGCGACGGGGAGCTGCTCGTCGTGTCTCCTCCGAGCTGACCCTGGTTGTGGCGCACGAGGCAGCGACGGCCCAGCCCGGCGCCGAGGCCGACGACCAACCACTACTCGGCCGTCGCCAGTGAGTTGACCGCCGTCCCCGTCACGGAGGTCCAGGCGGCGCTCGCCAAGGACAGCGGCAACGCGATCACCGTGAGCAGGTAGGCCGGCGAGAGCCACCAGCCCTTGGGACGCGCAGACCGGCGGCCGCGCCGCGAGGTGCCGAGGGAGCGTCGGCCATGTTCTCGCTCCCCTGACCCACGCCTCGGCTTGCCTGATCGCCGCACGTCCGCCGCCCGACGGCCTCGACGACGCGGGATCTCCTTGAACGACGCAAGGAGCAGCCGGGCCGCGAGCACCGTGACCAGGGCCCAGGCCACCAGCGGGAGCCAGCTGCCTGCGGCGACCCACACGGCCGGCAGACCCGCCAGCGGCACGACCACCCGGCCGACGCCCACGACGTCCTCGGGCGGGATCGCGTCGCTGTCCGGCCCGGCGTTGGCGTCGCCCTTGGTGATGTAGGTGCCGTCGCTGCTGACCATCGAGATGCGGTGGGTCAGCAGTCCGTCGTTCGGCCGTGCCGGGGTGTGGAACGCGATCACCGTCCCCGGGGTCAGGGCAAAGCCGTCGGGCAGCTCGGGCACGTCCCCGAGCATCACCACGTCGCCTCGCTTGATGAGCGGGCTCATCGACCCGCTCTGGATGGCCACGGGGGAAAGGCCGACGAGCGCGAAGACCAGGATCGCCAGGACGAGCCAGAGCAAGGTGTAGAGGTAGCCGGCGACGGCGAAGACCCGCAGGCCCGGCAGGTACCGGGCGGTCCGCGACACCACGGCCGAAGCGGACACCCGCGCAGTCAGCGCTCGCCACCGCGCGACCAGCGAAGCCCCGATCCACGGAAGCTGAGGTCGCGAGAGTCGACGGGCCTCGAGACGCCGGGCGGTGCGTGTCGCCGGGAACGGTAGTGCCGCTACCCCGCTCATCGTCACCCCCCTTTCCGGCGAGGCACCTGGTGGTTCCCGCCGAACGTTCGGCGGGCCCCGGCGCCCACGGCGCCGGGGCCCGACCCGCCTATCAGGTGTTCTGCGCCTCCCACGTGAACGTGGCCGTGCTCGTCAGACCCTGCGCCGCATTGTCGCTCTGGAGCGTCGTGACGAACTGGTACGTCATGTCGTCGTCAGGTCCGCCGCCCGTAGGTGCCCAGGTGCCGGCGCCGGTCCCGAAGCTCGTGTGGGTCCCGGTGAAGCCGTCGAGGGTGCCGGTGTAGACCGTCTCGACCGAGGAGAACCCGGTGCAGTCACCGAAGACGCCACCGGTTCCGCGGTAGACCGTCAGGTCGAGGTAGGCGTCCAGCCCGTCGCCGGCGGTCAGGCTCCCGTAGAGCTTGACCGTGGCGTCGAGCGTCCCGGCGTACGTCACCGTGATGCACTCGGTCTGGCTCGCGCCCGGCGCCAGGTTGGCCACCGTGTACATGGCGGTGTCGCTGTCGTCGTCGGTCAGTGTGACCGTACCTGCGGTCCATTGGTTTGCCGCATTGGCGGTCGTCGCATTGAAGGCCGCGCCCGACAGCCGGAACAGCAGAACCGCGACAAAAAGCAACGAGAGCAACGCGGCAGCGACGTGCCACGTCTTGATCTGCCTGGCTTCCATGATTCCCCCGGTCTCCACCATCTCAGTGAGCAGTAAGAGTCGCGCACGCATTCTGCACACGCCTTTTGGTGTCCCGTTTGGCAATATCGGCATGCCGAGGTAATAGTTGAAGAAAAAGTCTTGACTGTCGAGAAGGGGGCTCGCAAACCGCCCGGGTGACGCGCGGGCGCTACCCCCGAGACCACATGACCAAGGCCCCTTGCGGCCGACCGGTCGCGGAGCCGAGGGTGGTCAGCAGGGATCGACCCGGCAACGACGACGGGTCGGTCCTCACCGAGGGAGGCGAGCCTGCATGCGGGCGCCGATCACGAGAGCCGTGACCGCCGGGATCGCGGCAGCGCTCATGCTCCTCGGCGCGTGCGCCGGCGGCGAGGACGTCCCCGTCCCCACGCGCGAGGAGCTGCGCGCCGCCCTGCTCACCGAGAGCGACCTCGCAGGCGACTGGCGCACTGACTTCTCCGAGGTCGTGCCTGCCGACGAGCCGGCCCCGACGCCGTTCACGGAGTCCTGCGAAGAGGTCACCGCGGAACCGGCCTGGCAGGCCGCGACAGGGCTGACGGCGCAGGACAGCGCTCCGGGCGGCGTCCTGCAGCTGTTCGAGTTCGTCCACGCCGCAGACCCGGACGACGTCAGCTCGGCGTTCGCGTCGCTGCGCGACGAGCTGACCCGGTGCAGCGAGCGCCAGCTCGACGAGCTGGGCGTCAACGCGGTGACTGCGGAAGAGCTGACGATGCCAGGAGTCGGCGACGACCTGCTGGCCACCCACTTCGGGGGCGCGCTGGTCGACGACGCAGGCTCCGGCGCGGTCATCGACCAGTACCTCGCCCTCGTCCGAGCGGGGCCCGTGCTCGCCGTCGTCCTCACGACCGAGCGAGTGCCGGTCGAGGGGTGGACGGGCGAGATGCCCGAGCCGAGCCTCACCGCGGGAGAGTTCACGACCGTCGTCACGACGGCGCTCGACCGGCTGACCGGCGAACGCCCCGCCCGGACAGCGCCGTCGGCATCCGGCGACCAGGTGGCCGGACCGGTGCCCTGGTGGAACGACACGGTGTTCTACGAGGTCTTCGTCCGAAGCTTCAGCGACGGCGACGGCGACGGCAACGGCGACCTCAGCGGCTTGATCGCGAAGCTGGACTACCTCAACGACGGCGACCCGACCACCGACGACGACCTCGGGGTCACCGGGCTGTGGCTGATGCCGGTGGCGCAGTCGCCGAGCTATCACGGCTACGACGCCACCGACTACACCACCGTCGAGGAGGACTACGGCACGAACGCCGACTTCCAGCGCCTCGTCGCGGCCGCGCACGAGCGCGGCATCGCGGTGATCGTGGACCTGATGCTCAACCACACGTCCAGCGAGCACCCGTGGTTCGTGGAGTCCGCGAGCAACCCCGACTCGGCCCGGCGGGACTGGTACGTCTGGCGCGACGACGACCCCGGTGACACGACGTCGTGGGGGACGCCCGCGTGGCACGAGCTCAACGACGCCTTCTACCTGGGCCTCTTCTGGGAAGGCATGCCGGACCTGAACTTCCGGAACCCCGCGGTGACGGCCCAGATGGAGGACGTCGCGCGGTTCTGGATCGAGGACATGGGCGCCGACGGCTTGCGCCTGGACGCCGTGCGTCACCTCATCGAGGACGGGGGCGTGTTCGAGGGCACCCCGGAGACCCACCGGTGGCTCATGGCCTGGGACGACTTCGTCGACGGCGTCGACCCTGCGGCACTGACGGTGGGCGAGGTGTGGGACGCGACCGCCGTCGTCGCGCCGTACGTCACCGACGACGAGGTCGACCTCGCCTTCGAGTTCGACCTCGCCGTGAGCATCGTGACGAGCGTCCGGACGAGCGACGCCACCGCGCTGGACCGGGCGCTGACCGCTGTGCTGGCCGCCTACCCGCCGGGCCAGTTCGCGCCGTTCCTGACGAACCACGACCAGGACCGGGTGATGAGCCAGCTCGACGGCGACGGCGCCGCCGCCGGGCTCGCGGCCTCGGTCCTGCTGACCCTGCCCGGGGTGCCGTTCGTCTACTACGGCGAGGAGATCGGGATGACAGGCCAGAAGCCCGATCCCCAGATCCGCACCCCGATGCAGTGGAGCGACGCACCGAACGCGGGCTTCAGCAGCGGTGCACCCTGGGAGCCGCCGAACGAGGACTACGGGGACGTCAACGTGGCAGACCAGGACACGGACGAGGGTTCGTTGCTGAACCTCTACCGGCGCCTCGTCCGCCTGCGCAACGAGCACGCGGCCCTACGCACCGGCGGCCTGCAGGCGCTCGGCGGCACCTGCCCGGGCACCTACGCCTACCTGCGCACGGCACCTGACGCGGCCCCAGACGACAACCTCCTCGTCGTCCTGAACCTCGCGGACCGGGCGCAGCAGGGCTGCGCCTTCAGCGGCGAGGCGGGGAGCCTGACCGCCGGCCGATACGACGGCACCGACCTCGTGACGGACACCGCCACGGGGCAGCTGTCGGTCACCGAGGACGGCGGGATCGCGCCCTTCGTCCCGGTGGACGCCCTTGCACCCCGGCAGGCCGCCGTCATCTCGCTCTCCGCCGGCGACCGCACCTGACGCCGCCGTGGAGGACGGGCCCTTCTGGGCGGCGCTGACGACGTGGGCCGTGGTGAACGCGGTCAACGTCCTGCAGACGATCGGCTTCTCGACGAGGCGCCGGCACGGCATGCGGTTCAACCACGCCACCGGCCGGGTGATCGCGGCTCTGGCGCTCCCCGCCTCCGTGGCCGCAGTCGGCTACGCCGGCGCGGGGAGCCTCTGGTGGGTCGGGCCGGTCTGCTTCGACGCCTTCGTCGTGCTCATGCTCCTCGTCGACTACCTGCGACCGGTGCAGTTCCGCCGACCCGCACGGCCGGCGATCCTGGTCCCCTACCTGATCCTCTTCTTCGGCGCCATCCTGCTCATGGGCCTGTCCATGTACCCGGTCGAGCGAGCGCTCTGGCTCGTCACGGTCGCCACCACCGCTGCGCTCCTGGGCAGCATGGTGGTGGCGATGAGGCAGGGCAACGGCTGAGGAGGCCGGCACACCGGGCGCCTGCACCCGAGCCGGTCGCGCAGGTCACGCGGGACCGGTCACGCGGGACCGGTCACGCCGAACCGGTCACCCCGGGCGTCACACCGGTCCCACCTGTCCGGTGAGGGCCGGGGCATCCTGGCGGGACCGGAACGCCCTCCAACCCAGCAGCGCGAGGGCGCTTCCGCCGACGAGCGCGGCGGCGAGGCCCACCAGCGCACCGAAAATCGGCACGAGGCCTACGAGCAGCAGGATCGCCGTCCCGAGCAGGGCAGCGCCGTAAGGGTGGGCCCGCTCGCGCCGGCGATCCACCAGAACGTCCCCGAGCCAGATGGCGCACACGAGGTACCCGGCGAAGGCGACGGCCGGCATCACAGCGACCCAGATCGCGAACGCCGTGGGCGCCCCGATCACGGTGAGCAGGAGCCCGACGGCAACCAGGGGCAGTGCGATCCAGAACAGGAGCCCGCTGAGGGCCACCTGACCGGGCTGTGCCGCGACCACACTCGCGGCGGACCGGACGCTCCGGGGCGCGAGCGCCGCGAAGAGGAGCGCGGCGAGGACGGTCACGATCGCACCGCCGATGGAGAGCACGACGTCGAGGATGCGGAAGGCGGTCGAGAGGCCCGACAGGTCGTCGACCACGGAGCCGCCGATGCGCGTCGAACCGTCGTCGGTGATCGTGGAGCTCGGGATGACCACATCGCCGTTGACGACGGCGCCCTCGGTCAGCACGGCCGCGCCGTTGACGACCACGAGCGTCTCGACGGAGGCTCCCCGCAGGGTGGCCGTGCCGTCGACCACGACCACGACCGCGGCGGTGCCCTCGATCACCAGGTCTCCCTGGACGACGACCACCACGCCGATCGCCTCCGACGCGGGCACCTGGGCGTCACCGGCGACGCGCACCAAGACACCCTCCTGCACGTCCGCGGGCCCGGTCGCCGCGTAGGCGGGAAGTGCCGGCGCGACGAGCATCAGGAGCAACGCGCCGAGCCCGCCCAGGAGGGACCCGACGTGACGTCGCGGCGACGTCGGGCGAACCTCCGTCCGAGGCGCCGGCGGTCGATCCGAGAGCGGTGCCTCGGCCTGCTGAACCGTGGGATGTGACATGGGAATGACCTCCGTCCGTGCCACCCGGTCGGTCGCCGCACGCGCGGCGTAAGGGCCCGAGCGTCATGTCAAGGCTGCCAGCAGCGACGCGCGAGCCGCATGGGAGCAAAGTCCTCTCGAGGGCCGTCACCGCACCTGACGGCACGGACCTTGGGCCCAGCCCGACGGCAGTGAACCGGCCGCACACTTCAAGCATGGTTGCAGCGACGAGCGTCGAGGCCGAGGCCACGGACGCCCTGGCGACCCTGGGGGCGATCGCGGACCCGATCCGCTTCCAGGTCGTCCGACTCCTGACGAACGGCACGCACTGCGTGTGCGAGCTGCAGGCCCACGTGCCGATAGCGGCGAACCTGCTGAGCTACCACCTCAAGGTCCTGCGGGACGCCGGCCTGGTCACCACGTCCAGGCGCGGTCGGTGGGTCGACTACGCACTGGCCGAAGATGCCCTGGACCGCCTGCACGCCGCGATTCCCGGCGCGGCTGGGACGAGCCGCGCGACATGAGGGTGCTCGAGCGGATCCCGACGTCCACCCGGGGCCAGGTGCTCGCCCTTGCCGGGGCCGGCTCCGCCTGGGTCGGCGCCTACTGGGTCAACGGGTGGCTCTGGGACTGGGTCCTGCACGACGTCGCCGGCTTGGACCCGCAGGCACGGCTCACCGAGGCGCTGCGGTTCTTCCTCTACGACACCGTCAAGATCGCCTTGCTGCTCGTCGGGATCATCTTCGTGATCACCGTGCTGCGGTCCTACATGAGCATCGAGCGCACCCGCGCGATGCTCGGCGGCAAGCGCGAGGGTGTGGGCAACGTCCTGGCTGCCGGCCTGGGCGTCATCACCCCGTTCTGCTCCTGCAGCGCAGTCCCGGCGTTCATCGGCTTCGTGGCCGCCGGCGTGCCGATCGGCGTGACCCTGAGCTTCCTGATCGCCAGCCCGATGGTGAACGAGATCGCCATCGGCTTGCTGCTCACCCTGTTCGGCTGGAAGGTCACCGCGATCTACGTCGCGTCCGGGGTGCTCATCGCCATCGTCGCCGGTTGGGTCCTGGGCCGCATCGGCGCCCAGCGGTGGGTGGAGCCGTTCGTGTTCCAGACCACGCTGGGCGGGGAGGTGATCGACTCCACGGCAGCGCTGACCTTCGCCGAGCGCATCCAGATGGGCGCGGAGGAGGTCGTCACGATCCTGCGCAAGATCTGGCCGTACCTCCTCGTCGGCATCGGGCTGGGCGCCGTCGTCCACGGCTGGGTCCCCACCGACTTCTTCACCAGCTACGCCGGCGCGGGCAACGCCTTCGGCGTCCTGGTCGCCGTCGCGATGGGCATCCCCCTGTACTCCAACGCCGCCGGGATCATGCCGCTCGTGCAGACCCTGTACGACAAGGGCCTGCCGATGGGCACCTTGCTGGCGTTCATGATGGCCGTCGTCGCCCTCTCCCTGCCCGAGATGATCCTGCTGCGCCGCGTCCTGCGGCCCCAGCTCCTCGGCGCGTACGCCGGCGTCGTCGGCGTCGGGATCGTGGCCGTCGGCTACCTCTTCAACGCCCTCCTCGCCTGAGAACCCACCACCCGCACGCCAGCCCCGAAGGGACACGAAAATGATCATCAAGGTGCTCGGCTCCGGCTGCGCCAACTGCCAGAACCTCGAACGCAACACCCGCGAGGCCCTCGCCCAGACCGGCCTCGAGGCGACGATCGAGAAGGTGACCGACTACCCCGCCATCATGCGGTACAACATCATGCGCACCCCCGCCCTGGTCATCGACGAGAAAGTCGTCGTCAAGGGCCGCGTGCCTACCGTCGCGGCGATCGCCGAGCTCCTCACGGCAGCCACGTCCTGACGCCGGGAGAACGCAGGCAGCCCTGGCGGCCTCGGGCTTCGAGGAAGGTCTTGCGGGGGCACCTCGACCACCGCCCCGGCGAGGGGTCAGTCGTCGTCGAACGGGTTCAGGTCCGGCGGCGGCGTGAGCAGCAGGCGCCCGGTGAGTCCCACGGTGTGCGCCAGTGCGGCAAGGAACGGCCCGCGCAGGTACGAGATCTTGTCGATGTCCCACAGCAGGTTGGCGTTGAGCCAGGCGGCGTCGCGCGCCCGCGCGATGCTCCACGACCCGATCACGTTGGTGACTCCTGCCAGCCGCCGGTCCCAGGTGAGGGCGTCGTCGTCGAGCAGTGACTGCCGGACCTCCTCGTGCACCTCGGCGAGGACTTGGTTGACGGCGTCGTAGTCCTCCTCGACCCCGCGGGTCTCGGGCGTCAGGCCCATCTGGCGACAGGTGCGCACCACGGCGATCGGCAGGTCGTGCGCGATGTGGGCGTTCATCCCCGCGAGCGCGAACTGGAGCGGGAGGCAGTCGGTCGCGTCCTCGTCGAAGAGCGGCGCCCAGGCCGGGCACATCTCGTCGGTGGACTCCTCGACCTGCTCGAGGTAGAGCTGAGCAAAGACGATGTCGAGGCGGGTGATGAACGCACCGTTCGCGAAGTACCCGGCCGCGACGCGCGCGTCGATCTCCTCGGTGACCCGGCAGTACATGGCGTTGAACGCGCCGACGCCACCGCCCGGCGGGTACCGCTGCTCGAGCGCTCGGAGTCGCTCCACCACCTCGGCAACCGTGGAGCACTGGCCGGCCGGTACGCGGGCGCGGCGGCGAAGCAGCGGTATGCGGGGCACGGGCACGGCCGTCACCCGGCGACGCATCGCGGGCATGAGCCGGACTGTATCGGTCACAGCGGACGCTCCGACGGCGAGTGCTGCGCTCCCTGGAGAGCACAGCCGCGCCGACTACGCGAAGATGCCTCCGACAACGTGACAGATGTCTGCCCTTCGTGGCGGAGCAAGGGGAGGCGCGGGGATGAGCGAACCGAAGACCGCGAAGCCGGCGAGGGGCGAGCTGAAGGACACGGGCTACGAGTTCTTCATCGCCGCGCTGTCGGTCCTGTCGATCATCAACCTCGCGCTCGCCGCCGCGATCCCGGACCAGAACCTCACGAACATCCTCCTCGTGATGAACGCGGTGCTCAGCGGCGTCTTCTTGATCGACTTCGCTTTCCGCCTGGCGACGGCGCCCTCGCGGCGCGTGTACTTCTTCCGTCGGTTCGGCTGGGCCGACCTGCTCGCCAGCGTCCCGCTCTCCGCGTTCAAGGTTCTGCGGATCTTCCGCCTCGTGCGCGTGTACCGCCTCATGAACGAGCTCGGCGGGCGCGCCGTCGCCCGCAGCCTCGCCAGAGAACGGGCCGGCAACGCCCTGCTGAGCCTGCTCCTCGTCGGAATCCTCCTGCTGGAGTTCGGCTCGCTCAACATGCTGTACCTCGAGCAGAACGCACCAGAGGCGAACATCACCACGAGCTCCGACGCGATCTGGTACACGCTGGTGACGATCTCGACCGTCGGGTACGGGGACCACTACCCCGTGACGACCGGCGGACGTGTTCTCGGCACCGTGATCATCGTCATCGGCGTCGGCATCTTCGGCGCCTTCACCGGCTACCTCGCCAACGCCTTCATCTCCCCCGGCCGGCGGATGTCCGCGGCCACCACGGAGACGGCGACACCCGCCGCCGGCCCGGCGGACACCCTCGACGCTCTGCGCACGCTCGTCGCCGACCCGGAGGCCACGCTCGACGACGTCCAGCGCCTTCTCGCCACAGACACCCCCGCCTCCGCGCCCGCCTCGGACCCGGACCC
>JAHECE010000018.1 GCA_024641895.1 Actinomycetales bacterium | reverse complement strand
CTGGCCCAGATCGGGATCTCGCAGGAGACTCTCCGCGTGCGCGGCGCAGCCTTGCAGTGCCGCATCACCACCGAGGACCCGGCCAACGGCTTCCGGCCCGACCTCGGCCGGATCACGGCCTACCGGTCCCCGGGCGGCGCCGGTATCCGGCTCGACGGCGCGACGGCGTTCGCGGGCGCCGAGATCACGGCCCACTTCGACTCGATGCTGGTCAAGCTCACCTGCCGCGGCCACGACTTCCCGACGGCGGTGGCGAGAGCCCGCCGTGCGCTGGCGGAGTACCGGATCCGCGGCGTGCGCACCAACATGTCGTTCCTGCAGGCGGTGCTCGACGACCCCGACTTCGTGGCCGGGAACCTCTCCACGTCGTTCATCGACGAGCGTCCCGGTCTGGTCACGGCCCGCGAGAGCGCCGACCGGGCCAGCAAGCTGCTCACCTACCTCGCGGAGGTGACGGTCAACCGGCCGAACGGCCCCAGGCCGGCCGACCTCGTCCTGCCGGCGGCGGTCCTGCCCGCGATCGACCTCACCACGGTGCCGCCGGACGGTTCTCGTCAGCGGCTGCGCGAGCTCGGACCGGTCGGCTTCGCTGCCGCGCTGCGTGAGCAGCGCTCGGTGGCGGTCACCGAGACGACGTTCCGCGACGCGCACCAGTCGTTGCTGGCCACCCGCGTGCGTACCTACGACCTGCTCGCCGTGGGTCCCCACGTGGCGCGCATGACGCCGCAGCTGCTGAGCGTGGAGGCCTGGGGCGGGGCCACCTATGACGTGGCCCTCCGCTTCCTCGGCGAGGACCCCTGGCAACGGCTGGCGGCGCTACGGCACGCGATGCCGAACCTCGCGCTGCAGATGCTCCTGCGGGGTCGGAACACGGTCGGCTACACGCCCTACCCGGTGGAGGTGACGAACGCGTTCGTGAGGGAGGCCGCCGAGACCGGGATCGACATCTTCCGTATCTTCGACGCCCTCAACGACGTCAGCCAGATGGAACCTGCCATCAGGGCAGTCCGGGAGACGGGGGTCTCGGTCGCCGAGGTGGCGCTCTGCTACACCGCGAACCTCCTCGACCCGACCGAAGAGCTCTACACCCTCGACTACTACCTACGACTGGCCGACCGGATCGTCGCGGCCGGGGCGCACGTGCTGGCGATCAAGGACATGGCGGGGCTTCTCCGGCCTGCTGCCGCGCACCTGCTCGTGACCGCCCTGCGCGATCGGTTCGACCTCCCCGTGCACCTCCACACCCACGACACCCCCGGCGGGCAGCTCGCCACCCTGCTCGCCGCGGTCGACGCAGGCGTGGACGCCGTCGACGTCGCGAGCGCATCGATGGCAGGCACGACGAGCCAGCCTCCGATGTCCGCTCTGGTGGCGGCTCTCGAGCACACCGAACGGGACACGGGGATCTCGCTGGCTGCGGCATGCGACCTCGAGCCGTACTGGGCGGCGGTCCGCCGGGTCTACCAGCCGTTCGAGTCCGGGCTCCCGTCGCCGACGGGCCGGGTGTACGAGCACGAGATCCCCGGCGGCCAGCTCTCCAACCTGCGCCAGCAGGCGATCTCTCTCGGACTAGGGTCCCGCTTCGAGGAGATCGAACGGATGTACGCCGCCGCGGACCGGATCCTCGGGCGACTGGTCAAGGTGACGCCGTCGAGCAAGGCGGTCGGCGACCTTGCGCTCCAGCTTGTCGCCCTCGGCGCGGACCCGGCCGAGTTCGCCGAGCATCCCGAGGACTACGACCTGCCGGACTCGGTGCTCGCCTTCCTCGCGGGAGAGCTCGGGGATCCACCCGGCGGGTGGCCCGAGCCCTTCCGCTCCCGAGCCCTCGCCGGCCGCACCGTCAAGAAGGCCGCGACCGATCTCACCGCCGCGGACAGGGTGGCGTTGGCGGGCTCGCACGCCGAGAGGCGCGATCGACTGAACCGCCTGCTGTTCCCCGGACCGACGGCGACCCTGGCCAAGACCCGGGCGGCCTACGGCGACGTCAGCGTCATCTCGACGCCGGACTACCTGTTCGGGCTGAGCGGTAAGGAGTCGCAGGTCCAGCTCGGGCGGGGTGTCCGGTTGCTCCTCTCGCTCGAGGCGATCTCGGACGCGGACGATCGCGGTATGCGCACCGTCATGACGAGCCTGAACGGGCGACCGCGCCCGGTCGAGGTCCGTGACACGAGCGTGTCCGTGGTGAAGGTCACCGCGGAGCGGGCGGACCCGTCCGTCAAGGGCCAGGTTGCCGCGCCGTTCGCTGGTGTCGTCACGCCGGCGGTCGAGTCGGGCGTCAGTGTTGCGGTCGGGCAGACCGTGGCGACGATCGAGGCGATGAAGATGGAGTCCGCGATCGCTGCGCCGGTCGCGGGTACCGTCCAGCGTCTGGTGTCGGCCACGCCGCGACAGGTGGAAGCCGGAGACCTCGTGCTGGTGATCTCGTGACCGGTGCGGATCGCCTGGCGGCACCCCTGACCGCGACCAAGCTCGGTCACTCCTGCGTGCGGGTCGAACGTGCCGGCACGAGGCTGGTGATCGACCCGGGCGTCCTGAGCGCCCCGGACGCGCTGGACGGCGCGCGCGTCGCGCTCGTCACGCACCAGCATCCGGATCACCTCGACCAGGCTCGCGTGCGGGCTGCGCTCGAAGCAGATCCCGACCTGCAGGTCTATGCACCGGAGGGCGTGGCCGAGCTTCTGGGCGGCCCTCGGGACCAGGTGCACGTGGTTCGCCCGGGTGACCGATTCGTCGTCGCCGGCTTCGACGTCGAGGTCGTGGGGGAGTGGCACGCGATCATCCACCCCGACGTCCCACGTGTCCGCAACGCCGGTTATGTCATCGATGGAACGGTGCTGCACCCGGGCGATGCCTTGACCGTGCCCCCGCACTCCGTCGAGACGCTGCTGCTGCCGGTGACGGCGCCGTGGCTCAAGCTGGCGGAAGTCATCGACTACGTCCGCGCCGTTGCGCCCGCCCGGGCCCTGCCCATCCACGACGGCGTCGCGTCAGCCTTCGGGCTCGCTCTCGTCGGCCGCCAGCTCGGACCGGACGGAGTCGGGATCGGGCCGTCGGCGTACCAGCCGTGGGCCGACGGCGATCAGGTCACGCTCGGCTGACCGCTCGGGCGGGAGTGGGGGAGTGGGCGCGCCACCTGGCTACTGTCGATGCGTGGCGACCTTTTCGGAACGGCTCGGTGGAGCGTCGTACCTCGGCGGCGTCGAGCTCGCCTCGCTCCGCGTCGGTGAAGACCCGCGTGGTGCCGGCGAGCTCCAGGACCTCGAGCTCGAAGAAGTCACGCTCCGTGAGTGCGACATGGCATCGGCCACCTTGCGACGGGTCGTTCTGCGCGACTGCGACGTCGTCGACTGCGACCTGAGCCTGGCGAGGTTCCTCGACTGCCGGTTCGTCGAGTGCAGGTTCACGCGGTGCCGGGCGGTGGGGGTTGCGTGGACGGGCGCCGAAGGGTCTCTGATCGCGCGGGTGCCGTTCTCGTTCGCGGCGTGCCGACTCGACCTCGGCAGCTTCCAGGGGATCGACGTCACCGGCTCCGTGTTCCGGGACTGCTCCCTGCGCGAGGTCGACTTCACCGAGGCCGTGCTGCGCGGGGTCGACTTCACCGGGTCGGATCTCGCCGGGGCCACGTTCCACCGCAGCGACCTGCGCGGGGCGGACCTCGTGGGTGCCCTGAACGTGACGCTCGACCCGCGGCAGAACAGGCTCGCCGGCGCCAGGTTCTCGGCCGCAGGCGCCCTGAGCCTCCTGGAGGCTTTCGACATCGTCATCGGGTGATCATCCGGTGGCACGTCCAACGACACCGGCGGGATCGGGCGCGCGGCCTCCGGCCCGTCGAGCGCCACGAATCGCCCCGTCCGCGTGCCGCTGAACGAGGCGGTCCGTGTCTCCGGGTGGCGTACCGCTGCACGAAGGTGTCGCTCGGGGTGTGGAGTCGCTCGCAGGGGACACTGCGCCGCTGGGCTTCCTGTTCCCGGCGAGTGCGACGTTGAGCGTGCTCGAAGCGGCTGAGTGACATAATGTGCATTATCGGTGCGCGCAAGGTCTGCGAACGTCGACGACGACCCTGACGTCGGGCGCTTGCCCGCGTCCCGTCCACCTCGCGCCGGGTCGCGCTGGCCCGGGGCGAAGTCGTCGTTAGCATGACGAGCGTGACGCGCCCGGACCGACGACCTCAGGGACCGTGACCGGCATGTGGGTCCAGATCGGCCTCATCTTCTTCCTGGTGCTCGTCAACGCGGCCCTCTCCGGCACCGAGATGGCGATGGTCTCGCTCCGCAGCGGGCAGCTGCATCGGTTGGAACAACGATCCGGCGCCGGTGTCCAGCTCGTGCAGCTGGCGCGAGATCCCAACCGGTACCTTTCCACCATCCAGGTGGGAATCACCCTGGCTGGCTTCCTCGCCTCGGCCTCCGCCGCCGTGACGCTGGCCGCGCCGCTTCGCGAGGCCTTCGGGTTCCTGGGCGTCGCAGCCGACGCCGCCGCCGTAGTCCTGGTCACGATCGTGCTCTCCTACGTGACTCTCGTGCTCGGCGAGCTGGCGCCCAAGCGCATCGCCATGCACCGGGCGGAGCGGTGGGCCCTGGTCGCAGCCAAACCCCTCGCAGCATTCTCCGCATTGGCGCGTCCGGTCGTCTGGCTCCTGGGCGTCTCGACGAACGCCGTCGTCCGTCTCGCGGGCGTTGACCCGCATGAACCGCGAGAGCAGGTCAGTACCGAGGAGCTCGAGCTGATGGTTGCCGCACAAGACACCCTGAGCAAGCACCAGCGAGAGGTGATCGCGGGCGCGTTCGAGATCGCCGAGCGGCGCCTGCGGGACGTCATGCGTCCCCGCCCGGCGGTGTTCGTCCTCGACGCTGCCCAGGGCGCGCCCGCGGCGCTCGAGGCGCTCGTGGCCAGCGGGCACACCCGAGCGCCCGTAGCCGTGGGCTCGGACCTGGACCGGGTGACCCGCGTGGTGCATCTGCGTGACCTCGTGGGTCAACCGGAGCGGCCGGTCTCGAGCCTGGGTTCTCCGCCCACGCTCTTTCCCGAAGGTGCCCGGGTGCTCCCGGTGCTGTCCGAGCTGCAACGCCGCCACGTCCAGCTCGCGATCGTGCTCGACGAGTACGGGGCCGCGGTGGGGCTGGTGAGCGTCGAAGATCTGGTGGAGGAGATCGTCGGCGAGATCTACGACGAGACCGACCGCGACGTCCTGGAGGTGGTCACCGAATCGGACGGGGCAATACTCGCGCCCGGTCACTTCCCGGTCCACGACCTGGAGGACCTCGGCGTCCTCGACGTACCGGCCGGTGGCGCCTACACGACCCTTGCAGGCATGATCCTCGACCGCCTCGGGCGGATGCCGGTCGCTTCCGGGGAGAGCGTGATCGTCGCCGGGCACACGTTCGAAGTGGTCGAGCTGAGCGCGCGGGCGATCGAGCGGGTCCGGATCCGCCCACGCCGCACGTCCGCGCCGCTCGCGCACTGACGTCGGGAGGACCGGCGTCGGGCGTCGAAGAACGCAGTCTCGGCGGGCTTTCGTTCGGTCGAGCTCTGCGATATCGGGCCGGTCTGCGTCGAGCTCTGCGATATCGGGCGGACGCACTCCGAAATCGGCCCCGGTTCGCAGGTGTCGAGGCCCCGGCAGGCCGAAATCGGCCCCGGTTCGCAGGTGTCGAGGCCCTGGGCTGGCCGCGAGTTCTGCGATCGGCCGCCTGCGGGTGTGACATAACGACGGTGCCGTGCTCCTAGGTGGTTCGAACCCGCGGGCCGGGCGCAGCCGCATCGATCGCCGCCAGGTCGGCGCTCGAGGGCACCCAGGAGATCGCGGCCGCGTTCTGTCGGACCTGATCGGGTGTTCGTGCGCCCGCGATGACGGACGAGACTCCCGGCTGCGCCGCGATGCCGCCGAGCGCAAGCGTCAGCAGCGAGAGGCCCCGCTCCCCCGCCACCGCCTCCAACGCCTCGATGCGATCGAAGTCAGCCTCGGCGAGCCGCTCCGGCCGCCGGGCCAGCCGACTGCCGTGCGGCGCCTCGCGGCCTCGGCGGTACTTACCCGTGAGCAGGCCCGATGCGAGCGGGTAGTAGGTCAGCAGGCCCGCTCCGGCCCGCTCGGCAGCCTGGATGAGCCCGGCTTCCGCGCTGCGATCGAGGAGCGAGTAGGCGTTCTGCGCCGAGACGAATCGGCTGCTCCGAGCGGTGCGTGCCACCCAGTAGGCGTCGACCAGCTGCCAGCCCGCGAAGTTCGACGACCCGACGTACCGCACCAGGCCTTCCTTGACGAGGTCGTCCAGGGCCGCGAGCGTCTCCTCGATCGGCGTGAGCGGGTCCGGTTCGTGCATCTGGTACAGGTCGATGACGTCGGTCCCCAGCCGGCGGAGGGAGCCGACGACGGCGCGGCGGATGTAGCGGCGCGAACCGCGGGCACCCCAGTCGGGCCCATTGATGCCGCCCGCGTCCATGCCGAACTTGGTGGCCACGACGATGTCGTCGCGGTGCGCGCCCAGAGCCGCGCCCAGTAGCTCTTCGCTCTGGCCCGGGACTCGGCCGTAGATGTCGGCGGTATCGAAGAGGGTGATGCCGGCTTCAAGCGCAGCGCGGACGAGGGCCGGAACGTCATCCGGCTTCACCGTGATGCCGAGGGTGTTGCAGCCGAGACCGAGGGCGGACACGGTCAGGCCGCTGCGGCCGAGCCGGCGATAAGGCATCGAGACCGAGGTCGTCACTCGATCTACGGTAGCCGCCGGCACCCACCCTTCACCAAGCCTTCACGAAAGGCTAGGAACACGGGGGTGACGTCGGACGTTGGTCACATTGGAAGGCCGAGAACCGGCCTTCGCCGTGGCGCTGGCACCAGATCCGCCGGCGCTGTGCCCGCAGGACGAAGGAGAGACCTGATGGCCGACCGTGTGCTCCGCGGGATGAAGATCGGCGCCCACAGCCTCGAGAACGATGAAGGGGTCGAGCTGGCTCCGAGGCTGCACGCCCAGTATGACTGCCCGAACGGCCACGTGATACGACTGCCGTTCGCCGCCGGAGCCGACGTGCCCGCGGTGTGGACCTGCCGCCTCTGTGGCGCGGAGGCGCTGCTGCTGGACGCGACACGCCCCGAGCCCAAGCCGACCCGCCACGTCCGCACCCACTGGGACATGCTGCTCGAGCGGCGCACCATCCCCGAGCTCGAGGAGCTGCTCGCCGAGCGGCTCGACCTGCTGCGCAGCGGTGTCCTGCGAGGCCGCAAGAGCGCGTGACGGCCACGGCGGCGCGCCTCGCAGCGACCGCAGGAGCAACGAGGCGGCTGCGCAAGCAGCCGCCTCAGCCGTGTCCGGCCTCGTCCGCAGCCTGCTGACTGCGCGGACGGGCCCGGCCGAGCAGCCGGCTCAGCCGATACGCCACCCCCCAGGCCGTGACACGCCACAGCGCCTCCAGCACGATGGCCCGCGACATCTTGGACTCCCCCAGTCGTCGTTCGACGAACGTGATGGGGCGCTCCACGATCAGGCCGCCGCCGGCGTGGATCCGTCGGGTCATGTCGACCTGGAAGCAGTACCCGTGCGAGTGGATCTGCTCCAGTGGCAGGCGCGCCAGCGCAGCGGCGCGGTAGACGCGGTAGCCGCCGGTCGCGTCGAGGACCGGCAGCCCGAGTGCCAACCGGGTGTAGGCGTTGCCCCCTCGGCTGAGCATCAGCCGCGAGGCCGGCCAGTTCACGACCTCCCCTCCAGGGACCCACCGAGAGCCGAGCACGAGGTCCGCGCCCGTCTCCTCGAGCGCCGCGAGGAGTGCAGGCAGGTGCTTCGGCTGGTGCGAGCCGTCCGCGTCCATCTCGACGACGACGTCGTAGTCACGCTCCAGGGCCCAGCGGAACCCGGCGACGTAGGCGCGGCCGAGCCCGTCCTTGCCGGCCCGGTGCAGCACATGGACGTGAGCGTCCTGGGCCGCGAGGTCGTCCGCGAGGTCGCCGGTGCCGTCCGGGCTCGCGTCGTCGACGACCAGGAGGTGCGCGCCGGGCACAGCGCTTCTGGTGCGCTCGACCGCCTCCCCGAGGGTCTCGCGTTCCTGATAGGTCGGGATGATGACCAGCACGTTCACCGGCGCACCCCCGTCACCGCGCGGGCCCGCCCGGGCGCAGACCGGCGGTCGGCGGCGGTGCGCAGGCCTGCCGCGAGAACGACGACGGCGCCCGCTGCGGCGACCCAGAGCGGCCAGATGCCCAGGCGGTCGGACAGCGTGAGGGTTGTGCGAAGTGGGACGGCGTCGATCATCTGGGCCGCCGTGAAGAGCTCCGTACGCTGCAGCACCGTCCCGTCGGGCGCGACGACGCCACTGACGCCTACGGTCGACACCTGGACGGCGGAGCGCCCGTGCTCGACGGCGCGGAGCCGGGTCATGGCGAGCTGTTGCACCGACTCCTGCGTCCAGCCGAAGGACGCGTTGTTCGTCTGGACGACGATCATCTCGCCGCCAGCGCGCACGGCCCGGCGCAGGAGGCCGTCGTAGGCGACCTCGAAGCAGATCGCGTCCGCGAGGGGCACGGTGCGACCGAGCCGGGCGACGTCGAGCGGCACGACGCCGACCTCGGTACCCGGCAGCATGTCGGTTCCGACGAGGTCGACCTTGTCGGTGAAGACCCGGGCGAAGTCGCGGATCGGGATGTACTCGGCGAACGGCGCCGGGTGCTGCTTGGTGTAGGTCGCGACGGGGCCTTCCTCCGGTGTCCAGAGAACCGAGTCGTTGTACCGGCCGAGCTCGTCATAGCTGAGTGTGCCGACCAGCACGGGCGTGTCGACGGCGGCGACTGCCTCGACGACGAGCACACGACCCTGCCGGTCGACTCGGGGGTCGACGTCGGCGGCGTTCTCGGGCCAGAGGACGACGTCCACTCCCCCGGGCCCGACGGCTTCCCGGACGGCGAGCGTTCCGGCCACATGGTTGCGCAGCACCTCGAGCCGGTGCTCGAAGGCGTCGAGACCCGGCTTGGCCACGTTGCCCTGAACGGCGGCGATGCGGAGCACGGCGGCCTCGGCCGCCTCGTCGCCGGTGGCGGACTCCCCCGCCACCGGCAGGGGATCCAGCAGCCCGGCGCCGACGACGAGCCCGGCGCCGACGAGAGCCGCGGCGGCCTCACGTGTCCGAGCGCGGCGCCTGGAGGCGTCAAGGAGGCTTCGCGCCGTCAGGGGGCCGCGCGCGGCGCCGGCGGCGAGCACGGCTTGCGCGAGGAGAGCTCCGGCGGACGCCACCGCGGCGGAGACCAGCGGGGCGCCGCCGACCGCCGCGAGGGCGACGACGGGTGCGTCGGTCTGGGAGAAGGCGAGCCGGCCCCAGGGGAAGCCGCCGAAGGGCCACGCGGAACGGACCTGCTCGACCATCACCCAGAGCGTCGCGAACACGACAGCCCCGGCGATCGGACGGTTGCGGACGACTGGCGCTCGTCGGGACCACGTCCAGACGGCCGCGAAGGCACCGACGAAGGCCGCTTCGAGCAGGCTGAGAGCGATCCACGGCAGTGAGCCCACCGAGGCGTTCGCCCAGTAGAGGTGCGGGAGGAAGAACGCCAGGCCCCAGACCAGGCCGACGAGAGCGTTCCAGCGCGCACTGTCACGACGCAGGGCCAGAGCCAGGACGGCGACGCCGACCATGGCAGCGGGCCACCAACTACGTCCCGGAAAGGCGGCCTCGGTCAGGAGTCCGCCAACGGACGCCGACACGAGTGTCCAGGCCCGTCCGGGCTCGCGGTTGAGCACCGTTGCAGGATACGTGGCCACGGGCCCCCGCCGACCACGCCGAACACTTGCCACGTCGGTGCCGCGTCCAGCACTCGACCATCTTCCGACCGGCCCGCGCGCCCTTCGGTCCGTCACGCACAGCCAGCGAGCGCGCCGTTGTCTAGTGAGCGCGCGGGCCCAGTCGGTGTCCCCCCATTTCGCACATGCGAACGCGTGGGCGCGCTAGGCCTTCATCGGCTTCAAGCGCGTCCACGAGCGGACGAAACGAAACTTACTCACATCGGCCGATCTGTCAATCGATACAGAACCCCAGGTCAACAGCGTCTGGGCAGGTCAACCATGGGTTTCTCGCGGCAAACCCGCTTGTTTCGTCGGCGTGTCGGCTCGGCGCGCCGCACTATCGGCAGGTCATTCCCGGGAAATGCCCTTGGACGTCGGCCGTACGGCCCTCCGGCGGCGCCATTCCGGGCCCGCCAGCGGCCGGACAACGAGCCACGTGCCTCTGCTGCCATGCGCGACCGGAGCGGGGCGCCCCGCTCCGCGGCAGGATGCCGCGCTGGGGCCAGATGTACTGCTGGAGGCGCCTGGGAGGCGCTGTGCGGCCCGCGGCGCCCAGCCGCCCTCTTGGGACGTCCCCCGAGCGAATCGGCGCCGCCACGGGCCTCCTAGACTCCGACGTGCGCCACCACGCCGCGCCGGACCAGCGCTATGGCGTCGCGTGCGCTGCTCCGCACCCGTTCGTCCGGGGCAGCGACGGCAAGCTGGTCGAGGAGGTCGATCACCTGCTTCGCCCAGCGGACGAAGTCCCCTGGCGCGAGCTCGGAGCCGCGGAGCACCGAGCCGAGCAGGCCACCCTTGGCCCAGCGCAGCATCGGCACGACGAGCGCGAGGTCGAGCTCGCCCGCCGGCGTGAGCCGGTGGTCCCGTTCGATCGCGGCCAGGTCCTCAGCGACCCGCACCGTCCGTTCGACCGCGCGGGCCAGGGGGCTTCGCGGACCGCCGGGGATGTCCGGCTGGGTCTCCGTCTCGTCGGAGCGACCCTCGAAGATCACGGCGGCGCAGGCCGCGGCGAGCTCGGCTGCGCCCAGGTCGTCCCACGTCCCGGAACGGAGGCACTCGGCGAGCACCAGGTCGCGCTCGGCGTAGAGGCGGCGCAGCCACTGACCGTCGTCGGTGACGGAGAGCTGCCCGCCCTCGGGCAGCTCGAGGTACCCGAGGGCGGTCAGCACCTCGCAGACCCGGTCGAAGTCCCGGGCGATGGAGGAGGTGCGCGACTCGATGCGCCGCACGAGCCCCTCCTGCTCCTGGTTGAGGCGCGCCCATCGCTCGGCCCACCGGGCGTGCTCCTCGCGCTCGGTGCAGCCGTGGCAGGGGTGCGCGCGCAGCGCGGCGCGCAGCCTGGCAAGCTCGTGGTCGTCGGTGGCGCCGGAACGGATCCGGTCTTTCCTGGGGCCATCACGTCCGGTCGCGGTGCCGACAGCGGCCAAGGCGCTGCGCAGCGAGGAGGCCAGGTCTCGCCGGTCGGCGGGACGACGTGCGCTGAAGTCCTTCGGGATCCGCACCCGCGCCACGGGCCGCACGCCCGAGCGAGCGTCTTCCGCCGTCAGCCGGCGTATCTGCCGGTCCTCGGTGAGCACGGTGAGGCGGGGCCCGTCGAGGTGGGTGCTCGAGTCCAGCACGACGGCGTAGCCCGCGCGCCGACCTCCTGGGATCTCGATGACGTCGCCCGGCCGGGTCGCCTCCATGGCACCCGCAGCGACGACGAGCTGGGCGCGTGAGCGTGCCCTCGAGAGATCGGACTCCCGAGCGTTGATCGACCGCCGAACCGCGGCGTACTCGGCGAAGTCGCCCAGGTGGCAGTGCATGGCCGCGGCGTACCCCTCGAGCGCGTCGGAGTGGGTGCGGGCCTGCCGGGCGAGGCCGACGACTGCGCGGTCGGCCTGGAACTGGGCGAACGACGTCTCCAGCACCTCGCGGGCGCGGGCGCGGCCGGCCTGGGCGACCAGGTTGACAGCCATGTTGTAGGTGGGGCGGAAGCTCGAGCGCAGCGGGTAGGTCCGTCGGGACGCCAGCCCGGCGAGGGCTGCCGGGTCGAGCCCGGCCGTGTGCAGGACGACGGCATGCCCCTCGACGTCGATCCCTCGCCGTCCCGCGCGGCCCGTCAGCTGGGTGTACTCCCCCGCTGTGATCTCCGCGTGGCCGCGACCGTCCCACTTGACCAGCTTCTCCAGGACGACGGACCGCGCCGGCATGTTGATGCCGAGGGCGAGGGTCTCGGTGGCGAAGACGACCTTGATGAGGCCCGAGGCGAAGAGCGTCTCCACGGTCTCCTTGAACACCGGCAGGAGCCCGGCGTGGTGTGCAGCGACGCCCTGGGTCAGGGCGTGCAGCCAGCCCCAGTAGCCGAGCACGTCGAGGTCTTCCTGCGGCAGCGTGGCGCAGCGTTCCTCGACGACCAGCCGGATCCGGGCCTGCTCAACGGGAGTGGTCAGGCAGACGCCCGCGCCCATCACCTGCTGCAGTGCGCCCTCGCAGCCGGCGCGCGAGAAGATGAAGATGATGGCAGGCAGGAGGCCTGCCCGGTCGAGGCGCTCGATCACGACGGGCCGTGGTGCGGCCCGAAGGAACGGACGGCCTCCGGACCTCCCGCCACCGCCACCGCGGTCGGCACCTCCTCGGCCTCCCCGGCCCCCTCGGCCCGCGGGACCGGCCGAGCGGACCTCCCGCCGGACGGCCTCGGCCAGGTCCGGGTTGATCGGCGGGTTCGGGCCCGGGGCCGTCGGGTCCACCCGGGCCGAGTAGAGGTCGAGGAGATCGGCGCCGACCATGACGTGCTGCCAGAGCGGGACCGGCCGGTGCTCCGAGACCACCACAGCGGTGTCGCCACGGACCATCTCGAGCCACTGACCGAACTCCTCGGCGTTGGAGACCGTGGCCGAGAGCGAGACGACCTGCACGTCGTCCGCGAGGTGGATGATCACCTCTTCCCAGACGGGTCCCCGGAACCGGTCTGCCAGGTAGTGCACCTCGTCCATCACGACGAAGCCGAGGCCGGCAAGGGCCGGCGAGCCGCCGTAGAGCATGTTGCGCAGCACCTCGGTCGTCATGACGACGACCGGGGCCCCGCCGTTGATCGAGGTGTCACCCGTGAGGAGGCCGACCTGGTCGACGCCGTGCACGGCCACGAGGTCGGCGTACTTCTGATTGCTCAGAGCCTTGATCGGCGTCGTGTAGAAAGCCTTGCGACCGGTCCGCAGGCCCAGGTGCACGGCGAACTCACCGACCACGGTCTTGCCGGCGCCCGTGGGAGCGGCGACGAGGACGCCGCGGCCGCTCTCGAGCGCCCGGCAGGCCGTCACCTGGAACTCGTCCAGCTCGAAGCCGAGGCTCTCGCGGAACCGCCCGAGCTCGCTCGCCCGCTCGGCCGTTCGTGCCTGCGCGGCTCGGTACCGCTCGGCCGGGCTGAGGGGCTCGTCGGGGTCCCGCCTGCGCGGGTGCGCAGTCACGGGGCGCCGTCGCCGGTCGCGCCGTCGGCAACCGTCAGCGCCGCGGCGCGACGGTCCTTGCGACGATCGAGGTAGAGACAGGCGCCGAGCGCCCCGAAGTAGAGCCCGCAGATCGGCAGCGCCAGCAGGATCATCGAGAGCGCGTCCGGCGTCGGGGTGGCCACGGCCGCGAAGGTGAAGACGAGGAGCACGGCCCACCGCCAGCCGCGGCCCCACGTGCTTCCTCGGACCAGCCCGAGCGACGTCAGCGCGACCATGGCGAGCGGCAGCAGGAAGGCGATGCCGAAGGCCAGCACGAGCTGCATGACGAACTGGAGGTAGGACAGGGCGCTGATGAAGTTCACCGCATCGGCCGGCGTGAACTCGGTGAGCAGCAGCACGGCGTGCGGCAGGAAGAGCCACGCGACTGCCGCGCCGGCCAGGAAGAGCGGCACCCCGGCGGCGAAGAAGCCCAGCGCGTTGCGCCGTTCGCGTCGGGTCAGCCCGGGCTTGACGAAGGCCCAGGCCTGGTAGAGCCACCACGGGCTCGAAACCAAGATCCCCACGAACAGCGCGACCCGGATCCGGATGTCGAACGAGGTCGCGACGCCCTCGAAATTCAGCGCCGCGGTGCGCCCCGCGTCGTGCGCAGCCTCGATCGGGGACTGGAGAGCGCCGAACACCGGGTCGTAGACGATCCAGCCGAGGACGGCACCGAGGAGGACGCCGAGGGCAGCGAAGAACATCCGTCGTCGCGCTTCCCGAAGGTGTTCTCGAAGCGGCATCCGCCCCTCGGGGTCGCGGCGCCGGCCTGCCGTGCCTCGGGCCACCTGCGGCTAGTGGTCTTTCGGACGCGGGTCGGCGGGCGCCGGGTCCGTGGCGGGCGGAGCGGCCGAACCCTGGGGGGCCGCATCGGCCGGGGCCGCTGGAGTCGTTCCGGCCGACGGCGAGGCAGGTGGCGTCGCGGTGGACGGCTCGTCCCGGAGGTCCTTGAGCTCGCCCTTGAAGATCTTCAGTGACTTGCCGACGCTGCGGGCGAGGTCCGGGAGCTTGTTGGCGCCGAAGAGCAGCAGGACGACGAGGAGCAGCACGATGAGGTGCAAGGGAGTCAGGCGCATCTTGTCCTCGCCCCTTCCGCTAGTGGTCTTGCGAGCATACCTGCCGCCCCCTGGACGTCCGCCGTGCCCCGCGCCCGGTCGGCACGTGCGCGCAGTGCGACGCTCACTACCGCGGCGTGACGATCGAGGTCCAGTGCCGCGTCGCGCGGACCACCCGGGCGCGCTTGCGACGGCTGATCCCGGCCAGGTGCTCATGCCGCAGGGCCAGGAAGCCGGTCAGCTCGGCCGGCCCCGCATCCAGGTGAGGTCGTGGCGGCGTCGGAGGCGGATACTTCGCGGCGAGCTCCGTCCGGAGGGCGTCGAGCCGGTCCGCAAGATCGTTGGCCCGTCCGAGCTCGGCGGCGAGCGCCTTGCCCGAGCGCCACAGGCGCCGGCCGAGCAGGTAGGCGCCGAGGAGCGTGAGGAGGACGAGGACGAGCCAGACGCTGAACCAGAGCACGGTTCAGGCTAGCCGCTCGTAGGCGGCGAGTGCCCCGACCGCCGCGTCGGCCACCGCGTCGGCCAACCACTGCGGCTCCACGCGTCGCACGTCGGCACCGAGCCCCAGCACGAGGCTGCGCACCCACGTCTCCGTGACGACGCGCAGGCGGACCCGCAGCCAGCCGCCGACGAGCTCCTCCACTGACTCCACGGGCAGGCTCTCGGCGATCCAGCGGGCGCGCGCGGCGATCTCGAGGCTCACCTCCAGATCGGTGCCGGCGAGGACGGGCTCGGCAGAGGCCGCCACGTCGGGCCCGGCCAGCTCGGGGTGCTCGGCGGTGGACTCGAGCACCGTCACCGCCAGTACGCGGTCGAGCCGGAAGTGGCGGATCTCCTGGGCGCGGTGGCACCACGCCCGCAGGTACCAGCGTTCGCCGTCGTGCAAGAGGGCGCCCGGGTCAACGTCGCGATCGGTCACGACGTCGGCACCCGAGACGTAGCGCAGGTGGACCGCCCGACCGTCCTGGATGGCCGTCCGGAGCCGTTCCAGGTGGGCCGCGACCGCCGGCCGCGCCAAGCGGACGTCCACGGCCGAGGCCGCCGCGGCCGCCTCTCCGGCCGCGGCCGCGAGCTTGGCCGCGACGGAGGTCACAGCGCTCTGCCCCGGCACGCCCGGCATCTGCTCGATCGAGCGCACCGCCGCCAGCAAGGCGATCGCCTCGATGGCGCCGAGGCGCAAGGGGCGATGCATCCCGCGGGAGTCCGTCAAGGTGAGCACGCCGCTCTCATAGGCGTCATAGGAGAAGTCGATCAGGTCGTCGGGCAGGTACCCCGGCGTCCCCGACACCCACAGCAGGTTGACGTCGGAGAGCACCTGGGCCTCGCTGACCCCGAAGTGCGCAGCGACCTCGGGGACCGGCACCCCCGGATGATCTGAGAGGTAGGAGATCAGGGCGAGCAGACGAGTGAGCCGCGCGTCCGCGTGCTCGGCCGCCATCAGGACCGTCCCCCGAGCGTGGCAGCGGCCCGCAGGCGCCGAAGCACGGCTTCGCGCAGCGATTCGGGTCCGAGGACGACGACGGCCTCCGCGTAGCCCGCCAGCTCGTCGGCGAGCGCCTCGGTGTCGTCGTAGGGCACCTCGAGCACGTCCCGGTCGGCCAGGGGCGCCGCCGGGGCACTCGCCCGGGCGCGCAGGGCCGCGCCCCGATCGGGCAGCAGGGCCAGCCGCGCGGTGCCCTGCTCCCTCGCCGCCCCGGCGAGGACGGTCCCGGCGTCGAAGGACTCCGGTGGGGAGACGACGCCCGCGGCGCCCGTCGTGCGCACCCGGCCTTCGATGCGGGACAGCCGGAACGCCCGCGGCGCCTCTCGGTCGCGATCGAACCCGATCAGGTACCAGGCACGACGCTGGTTGACGAGACGCCACGGCTCGACGATCCGCCGGCGAACCTCGCCGGTGCTGGCCGCCCGGTACGTGAAGGTGACGGCGGACCGCTGGGTCAGCGCCCCGAGCACGCTCTCGAAGGCTGCCTCCGGGGCCCGCAACCGCAGGGTCAGTCCGGCCGTGGCGTCCGGCTCGGGCGCGGGCCCGACGGCGCGGAGCTTGGTCAGACCTCGGCTGGCCGGCCCGGAGAGGCTCGCGTCCGACCAGAGCTGCGCGGCCAAGGAGAGCACGCCGACCTCGGCGGGCGTCAGGTTGATCGGCGGCAGCTCGTAGCCATCGGTGTCGATCCGGTAGCCGATGTCGTCGGCGTGCGCGGCGGCGGTGTCCGTCACGAGCGGGATGCCGAGCTCGCGCAGGGTGTCCTTGTCCCGTTCGAACATCCGCTCGAAGGCCTCGGGTGAGGATGTCCGGTCGTATCCGTTGACCTGCGCCCGGATCTGAGACTTGGTCATCCGGCGCTCGGCGTGCGTGAGCGCGATGACGAGATCGAGAAGACGCTCGGCCGGGTCCACACGCTCTCCCACCCGGCGAAGGCTACCGGCGGTACCGTGCAGGAGTGATCGTGTGGCGCACCGGCGTGGTGAGGTCCGTGGGGCGGTCGTGGGACGGCTCGCAGGAGCTCTCGGTCGAGCTGGTCGCGGCGAGCCCCGGCGGAACGGACGCGCCCGGACCGGCCACAGCCCCGGCTTCCGACGGCGGCGAGGCGCCCGCGGTCCTGCCGCCGGGCACGATCGTCCGCGCCCTCGCCTACCCGGCTCTCGTCGGGCGGCCGCAGGTGGGCGACCGGGTGTCCCTCACGGTCTCGGCTCTCGCCCGCGGGCTGGGAACGGGCGGCTACGCCCTCGTGGCGGCCGTGCCGGACCACCTGCCACCGGATCCGCCGCCGGGGCCCGGGCACATCGTCAAGGCCCGCTACACGCCCCTGCAGACCATGCTGCTCGGCGTCGACGAGCAGGAGTCCCCGTGGCACGAGACCTTGCGCGACGCCGACGACCTCGCGGGCATGCCGGTGGTCGTCGCCGACCTGCACTCGGCAGTCCCGGCCGTGGTCGCGGGCATCCGCGACCGGGCACGGAGCCTCGGGCGACCCGAGCCCCGGGTCGCCTACATCATGACCGACGGCGGCGCGCTGCCGGCCTGGTTCTCGCGGATGGTGGCCGGACTGCGCGCCAGCGGCTGGCTCGGGGGGACCGTGACCGTCGGCCAGGCGTTCGGCGGCGACCTCGAGGCGGTCACCGTCCACACGGGCCTCCTCGCGGCGCGCCTCGTGCTCGGCGCGGACGTCGCCGTCGTCGCACAGGGCCCTGGCAACCTCGGCACCGGAACGCGCTGGGGCTTCTCCGGCGTCGCCGCGGGCGAGGCGCTCAACGCGGCAGGCACGCTCGGCGGTCGCGGCATCGCGGCGTTGCGGGTCTCCGGCGCCGACGCTCGCGAGCGGCACGTCGGTATATCGCACCACAGCCTGACCGCCTACGGACGGGTCGCACTGAGCCCGAGCGACGTCGTCGTCCCGGTCTTCGAGCGAAGCCTCGCAGACCTCGGCGAGCGGGTCCGCCACCAGGTCGCGGAGCTGATCGCCCCCCGCGGACGGCACCGCGCCGTCGAGGTCTCGACGGCCGGCCTCCTCGACGCGCTCTCCGCGGTGCCGGTCGGGCTCTCGACGATGGGCCGGGGCCTGAGCGAGGACCCGGCGGCGTTCCTCGCCTCGGCAGTAGCCGGCGTGCACGCCGTCGACCTGCTGCCTCACTGAGGGCGACATGGTCGACGGCGCCGGCATCGCGGTCCTGCTCACGCTCTTCGTCGCGATGGTGCTGGTCCTGGCCGCCGCCACCGCCGTGGTCCTCGGGATCCGCCGTACCCGGCGGTCGCGGCCCGCCAGGTCTGAGCCGGTCGAGCACCCGGCCGGCCGGAATCCGGGTCACCGCCCGGACGGCGGCTCGCCTCGGCGCTGACGCCCCTCGTGCAACGCGACGAGGGTTGCCAGTCGACGCGACTCAGCGGTCGCGAAGGCGCCGTCGGAGCCCTGGACACCCATGACGGCGAGCGTGTCCCCGCCGGCGAGGTCCAGCTGCACCCACGGGCGACCCTGGCCGAAGCGGACCGAGACGATCTCCGCCCACTCCACACGAGTCGTGATGAAGAGGTTGCGCACGGTCAGCCCGCCGTCGTCCGGGGTCGCCCTCACCGAGGCCTGGCGGTAGCAGAACCAGGCGATGGCGACGCCGAGGCCGGCCATCGAGAGCTGGTCGAGGTAGCCGTTGGCGACGCCGACGACCGAGGGCAGGAGAGCCGCGGCGATCCCCAGGACGACCAGGCTCATGACGCCGAGCACGATCGCGACGGTCCGTGCCCGCCTCGGCCGGAAGGGCGCGTAGAGCTCCTCGCGGCTTGCCACGGCCGTACGCTCCCGGGTCTCAGAGCCGGCAGGCGTGGATCGACGTGACGAGGATCGCGCGGGCTCCGACGTCGTAGAGGTCGTCCATGACGCGATTGGTGCCGCCGCGCCGGACCATCGCACGCACCGCGACCCAACCGGCGTTGTGCAGCGGGGAGACGGTCGGCGACTCCAGGCCCGGCGTGATCGCGATCGCCGCCTCGACCCGGTCCACCGGCACGTCGTAGTCCATGAGGACGTACTCGCGGGCCACGATCACGCCCTGCAGGCGACGGTCGAGCACCTCCAGCCCCGCCGGGACGGGCCGGTCGCTCGGCCGGACGAGGACGGCCTCCGAGCGCAGGATGGGCTCGCCGAACACCTCGAGGCCGGCGGCCTTGAGCGTCGTGCCGGTCTCCACCACGTCGGCCACGACGTCGGCGACGCCGAGCTGGATGGCCGACTCGACAGCGCCGTCGAGCCGGACCACGGCCGCGTCGATGCCC